>DATFJA010000189.1:0-3162 GCA_035269545.1 Salegentibacter sp. | reverse complement strand
TGGTTTGCCACGGAATTGGTTATTTGAGCAGGTATTTCTTAAGGCATTTTTATCATTTAAACACCGAAGAAAATTATATTATCGCTCCGCAGGCGCAATCTAAGTATTACCTCAAAAACGAGTATAAACATGTGGGTGCCTCTTGGTTAACCAAAGAGCGTACTGAAGCCGAAACAGAAAATGTGCTTAACTATCTGGACGAAGTTTATAAGGCAGAAGATCTTAAAAATGCTCCCAGGCTCATTATTTTAGGATATTCTCAAGGAGTTTCGGTGGCAACACGTTGGGTAGCCTCACGCAAAATTAATTGTGATGAATTAATTATGCATTCTGGCAAAGTCCCAGCGGAATTAAAAAGAGATGATTTTCAGTTTCTAAAAAATACAAACTTCACTTTTATCTACGGAATCGACGATGAATATCTAAAAAATGGAATTATTAAAGTAGAAGAAAAGCGATTACAAGAATTATTCCCGAATAACTTCGAAATAAAAACATACAACGGCGGCCACGAAGTTAATACCGACCTTATTGCTGAATTTGCTTAAATTCGGGGGGATCCTATAAAATTGCTGAGAGCTTGCAATCAATGCTTCCTCTTGAGCGGAGTCGAGAAGTCGGCTAAGTAATTGGTTATAAATGAAACGAAAAACTACTTCTTCTAAAAATTCTATCTTAAAAGGTATAGGTCCGGGATTCCTCTTGGCCGGTGCTGCCGTAGGGGTTTCTTATTTAGTACAGGCCACTCTCGCCGGTGCCGATTATGGATTTATGTTAATTTGGGTTTTGATCTTGGCTTGTATTTCTAAATATCCTTTTCTGGAATTTGGACCAAGGTTCGCCGCAGGGACCGGGAATCATTTAATTACCGGTTACAAAAAATTAGGCAAACTTCCTTATTGGATCTACATTCTGATCACCATAGGAAGTATGTTTATTATACAGGCCGCAGTGACGATTGTGACGGCTGGTTTAGCCGAACGATTATTCAATTTTGGTTGGTCTCCTTTTCTTTGGAGCGGGATTATACTCATTGCCTGTATCGCTTTACTTTTAATAGGAAAATATCCCGGCCTGGATAAAAGTATGAAGCTTATCGTCACTTTATTAACCTTTGCCACTCTTGCTGCCGCAATTATGGCTTTTGGTGCCGGTACTGTAAATGATACGGTAACTACCAAATCGCCTTCGCTTTGGACTACTGCTAGTTTGGGTTTTATAATTGCTTTTATGGGATGGATGCCTATTCCCCTGGATGCTTCGGTTTGGCATTCCATCTGGACCAAAGAAAAAGCCATTCAAAACAAACAGAAAATTTCAGTAAAAGGTGCTTTTGCCGATTTTAACGTGGGTTATCTTTCGGCTGCTTTTATTGGTTTGCTATTCTTTTTACTGGGCGTTTTAGTAATGTTTGGCAGCGGAACTTCATTTTCCAGCAACAGTGTAGAATTCTCGAATCAGTTGGTTGAACTTTACGGAAAAACCCTTGGGGAATGGAGCAAGCCTTTAATTTCTGTGGCAGCTTTTATCACCATGTTAAGTACCGTTCTAACAGTTACTGATGCTTATCCGAGAGTAATTTCTGAATTAAAAAACCCTGAAAAAGACAAACCTGAAGACAAAAAAGAGAAATGGAAAATTTACCGAATTTCCATTTTTATTATTCCGATAATGTCACTTTCTATTTTATATTTCCTCTCCGGTTCGTTTACCATTTTGGTAGATTTCGCCGCCGGACTTTCATTTCTATCTGCACCCTTTTTGGCCTGGTTTAATTATAAATTGGTAACAGGAAAACAAATGCCGGAAAAACACCGACCGGGAAAGAATTATAGAGTTTTTAGCTTGATTTGTTTTGCTCTTTTGGTATTGTTTAATATTGTGTATTTATACTATACGCTTGTAATTTAATCTTTTGATTTTCCTATACCTTCAAACTATTCTAATTTTTCTGGATATCACTGCATAAAAAAAACGCAATCAAATTAATGATTGCGCTTTTACATATTTGCTCAGATTAGAGCTTGAGGTTTGAACATCCCGAAACGAGTTCGGGATAAGCTTCTCGTTTTCTTCAGATCCCGACCTTCATCGGGATAAGCGATTCGCACATTTTTCTTTAGCGCAAAGCGCTATGAAAAATGGCTCTCTGCTTACTTCACTTCCTCAAAATCTACATCTTCTACGTCGTCTCCGCTTTTAGAGTCTCCTCCAGCTTGCTGGCCGCCTTCAGCTCCGGTAGCACCTTGTTGTGGTCCTGCCTGTCCGCCTTGTGCGTCAGCTTGTGCTTTATACATTTCTTCAGAAGCTGTTTTCCATGCTTCATTCAATTTGTCTAAAGCAGGAGTTATTTGATCTAACTCTTTAGTTTCGTAAGCTTTCTTCAATTCTTCTAAAGCTTCTTCAACCGGCTTTTTCTTATCTTCAGAAATCTTATCACCAAATTCTTTCAACTGCTTTTCAGTTTGGAAGATCATAGCATCAGCTTCATTAAGCTTATCTACTTTCTCTTTGGCTTGCTTATCAGCGTCAGCATTCGCTTCAGCTTCTTGCTTCATCTTCTCGATTTCTTCTTCTGTTAATCCTGAAGAAGCTTCGATACGAATATCCTGAGATTTTCCAGTTGCTTTATCGGTAGCGCTTACTTTAATGATACCATTGGCATCAATATCAAAAGTCACTTCAATTTGAGGAGTTCCTCTTGGCGCTGGTGGAATTCCGTCTAAGTGGAATCTACCAATTGTTTTATTATCTGCCGCCATTGGACGCTCACCCTGCAACACGTGAATTTCTACTGAAGGCTGGTTATCTGCCGCGGTAGAGAATGTTTGTGATTTCTTGGTTGGAATCGTAGTATTAGATTCAATTAACTTAGTGTTAACTCCTCCCATAGTTTCAATACCTAAAGAAAGTGGAGTAACATCAAGTAGCAATACATCTTTTACATCTCCTGTAAGTACACCACCCTGGATAGCTGCACCAATTGCAACAACCTCATCTGGGTTTACACCTTTAGAAGGCTTCTTACCAAAGAATGCTTCTACTTCTTCCTGAATTTTAGGAATACGGGTAGAACCACCAACAAGAATTACCTCATCGATATCACTTTTTGAAAGACCTGCATCGCTAAGGGCTTTCTTAACCGGGTCCATAGAACGGGTT
>DATFJA010000188.1:0-3219 GCA_035269545.1 Salegentibacter sp. | reverse complement strand
CTGCAGCGCTTCTAAGCTGGAAACTAAAATATCTTTTGGAGTTAGGGGTATATACCGAAACACCCTTTACCATTCCAACTTCTGTTTCGGTACCATCGGGAGCAATATGAGTTGCAGTAAGATCTCCGTAAACTGACATATTTCCGGAGCGATTTATTACCAAAGAAAGCTTTGAATTCTCTCCTTCGGTATTTAGTGAAACCTCTTTTAAGTTTATGTTGGTAGTAGACTTACCTTCACGAACAATTATTGGAATACTAATCCCGAATACTGTTTTAATATTAATGGAAATCCCTTCGCTTTCTTCTGCTTCTTCGGCGCCAAGTGCAGTTTGTTCCTCTACAGCGCGAAAATACATATGTGAACGGTATTCGCCCTGTTCCAGGTTTCCGGTTCTGGTTAATTGAACACGTATGGTTTGTGCTTCATTAGGAGCCAGGGAAACTCGTCTTGGAAAATATCTCAGGAAATCTGTTGCAAAGCGTTGGCCTTCTTCCGGTTCTTCTACCTGTTTAAAATTTCCTTTTTCGGTCATTATATAATTTACAAAGGAAATAGCGTAAACGGCAGTATCACTACCTGTATTGGCAAGGTTTATTTCCTGGGAACGTTCAGAGCCATCGAAAACCAAACGTTTGGGCATGATCATAAGATCGCCCTGAGCGTAAGTTGCAATTCCTGAAAAAATAAAAATGAATAATAGGAGTAGGGGGCTAAGTAGTTTTTTTATCATATCCGTGGGGCTGGATTTTGAGTTATTATGTTGGTTTCAAAGATACTAAATAGGATTTTACCTGTTTAGGAAATCTATATTTAATTATAGGAAACCGTCACGTTGAAACCGGAGGAATTTGTATAAAAACCGGAAGTCTGATTAGCTTCCAGGTTTAAAGTACCGCCAATTTTTATAATATCGGTTACACTACCTTGTTGAGGAGCAACTGTAAACTGGTCTATAGTAAGAATTTGGTTAGGATTTTCCTGATTGTATAAAGTAAATTGCTCAGGCAGCGTAATTGAGTAATTGTTATTACCGTGGGTAACTAAGGCTTCTGCCGGATTTACCGTTCCAGGAATAGAATTAGAAATCTGTACTCCATAAGCAACCCGTGAACCATCTGGTGATAAAATAACCTGGCCGGGATTGTAAGCACTGATTATATTTCCAAAATCCAGGTCTACAGTTTTATCAATTTTAATAGGATCTATAACCGTTGCCCTGCTATTTACCATAGCTGAAGCCGAATTCTGCGCAGCACCACTAAAGCTGAATAAGCTTATAAATAAGATGAAAATATAATTCTTCATTGGTATTTTCGATAACGGTTAGACAATTAATATGTTAAACTAAAAAGCGCCGCCACATTGGCGGCGCTTTTATATATTTTTAACAGGTTGATTTATTAATTGTAATCCACGGACACATCAAAAGTGCCAGTATAATTTCCTGTTTTTTGAGTTGCAGCAACATTTAAAGTAGCTCCAACTCCGATAGTTTGAGCAGAACCTGTTCCTTCTGGAGTCGCTCCCGCATTATCAACAAAATTATTTACAGTAATCTCATCTGAATTAGAGTTCGTAAGAACAACAGTTCCGGGTAATGTAACGCTATACGTAAAACCATCCGCAGCAGTTACATTAAAAGTTGCAGGTACTGGTGTAGTCGTTCCAATCTGAGGTAACCCAGAAACCAAACCATCTGCGGTGATAACAACAGAGCCAGCAGCATTGTTTGAGACTTTTCCAAAGTTTAAGGCTTGAGTGGCTTCAATTTGTAAAGGACTTACTATGTCAGCTGCGGCGTTGGCAGTAGCAGACTGTGCAAAAGCAGTTCCTGAAACAAGGGCTAGTAGGATAAAAGTAATTCTTTTCATTTCGTTTATTTTAATTTTTGATTTGGGTTCAAAAGTTTAACACCACAAATATGGGGGTAAACCCTTATAAAAACGAAACTTATTCGATAAGGAAGATGAAATACTCGTTAAAGTGCACGTTGGGATAAAATTATGATAAAACTACAACGTTATAGTAGCATTTATTGAAGAATTTCTAATTATAGTTGACGGTTACTTGCAAATCACTATTGGTTTTATAATCGCCGGGTTGCTGGTTTGGATTCACTATCAAACTAGCGCCTACTTTAATGGTTTTTCCGTTTCCGGCTATAGAAGATCCGTTATAATTGGTAGTGAAATCCTGGATTAACATACTTTCACTACCTCTACTTAACCGATGACTTCCCTGTGGCAAACTAATTCCAAAAGCAAAACCCGTTTGCCCGGTAACTTCAAAGCTGGCAGCAGAAACAGTTCCGCCTTCTGCAAGTTCAAGGTCTCCATTGGTTATTCTGGTATTTTCTGTAGTTAAAATTACAGCTCCTCCGTTCTTAGCATCAATATTAGCAAATTGCATATTATTAGTGGTGGTAATCCCGATAGGTTGGATAATAGTGGCCGAAGCTGTAAAATTAGCCGTGGCAGAAGCCTGGGAAAACAAGTTATTTGCCGTTATAATAGAGAAAAATAAGATTAGTGTGTATATTCTGGACATCTTCAAACTGCTTAAATTGTTTTTCGTTTTTTAAAGATATAAATATTTACCAGAAATATCGATGAAGTGCGTTATTAAATCGATGAAATACACAATTTTTGTGATTTGTTTTGTAAAGTTATGCTTGTATTATGATTTTTTTAAACAGATCGGATTTATTTATCTTCAAAAAGTTCAGAAGAGTTTATGTTTTCTTATCCTTAGTTTTTGAAAAGAATATGAGTAAATTAGAGACCTCAATCAATCATCTTAACTTTATCTTTTATGAAAAACTCTTACACTACAAGCCTTAATCTTCAAAACACCGATTTTGGTCTTCTATTATTTAGGCTATTTATTGGTGGCCTAATGCTTACCCATGGAATCCCTAAACTCATAACTTTTTTTGGGAGCGAAGAAATTGCTTTTGCAGATCCTATTGGCTTAGGGGAGACCGTCACCTTTACTTTTGCAGTTTTTGCAGAATTTGTTTGTGCTATACTTATTATTTTAGGCTGGGTTACTCGCTTTGCTTCAATACCATTAATAATTACGATGGCTGTAGCCGGAATTATTGTGCACTGGACCGATGGTTTTGGAAGGCAAGAGTTACCTTTATTATATATGAGTGGCTTTCTTTTGCTTTTCTTTACCGGTGCAGGAAAATATTCTTTAGACTACTATTTTTTA
>DATFJA010000187.1:0-2794 GCA_035269545.1 Salegentibacter sp. | reverse complement strand
TACATCACTCCAACAGTAGCGACTGGGGCTGTGTTGTCCTGGTGTAAAATAACGTGTAATCCGTTGTCCAGGTTATATTCGGTAAATTCTACCTCCTGGGCAATTCCTGCTGCGCTACAAACTAATGCAAGGGCAGCCATCTTTAAGTTTTTAATCATTTTTAAATAGATTTTTCATTAATGCATATGATTAGTAATTGAATGTCGTAATTTGTTACAAAATAGGTTCACGAAAATCAGGAAATTATCCTAATTGTGCGAATAGTGTTAAAATTAACAAGCTATTAAGCTAATAACCGATACATTTTTTAGAAATTTACTGAATAAAAATACCAATCAAACTATGAAGAATTTTAGTGTTCCAATCAAATATGGATTCTTAATCGCAATAGGTCTTATTGCATACTTTTTAATTTTATCTCTTTTTGAAGTACATATCTACCCTTTATTCAGCTTATTTAACGGAGTGATTATGGCGGCGGGAATGTGGCTTGCCTTAAAAGCATACCGAAATACAAAAGGTTCAAAATTTAAATATCAGAAAGGTTTTATGGCGAGCCTGCTTACCGGGTTTAATGCCACTATTGTCTTCACACTTTTCTTTGCTCTTTATTCAACAGAACTAAATCCAGATTTCCTAGGCGATCTTATAAATATGTGGCGCACAGATTATGGCACAGAGATAGGTATCGTGCTTTTTGTGGTTGCCGTAATGGGTTTTGCTACAAGTCTGGTAATTACTTTAGCCTACATGCAACTATTTAAAGACTCCTGGAATACCAAAGAAGGACAAAAACATACTTATTAAGGTTTCTAAGCTTTGTGAATTAATTAATTAGAAGTATATTTGCACCCGCTTGCGAAAAAAGTAAGCGTAATTTTTAGCATAAATTAATTAATCACAACACTATGTATGCAATTGTAGAGATAGCAGGGCAGCAATTTAAAGTTGCAAAAGACCAGAAGGTGTTTGTTAACCGTCTAAGCGGAGAAGAAGGAGACAGCGTTTCTTTTGACAAAGTTCTTCTTACCGGAGACGGAGACAACATAAGCCTAGGCGCCCCGGCTATAGATGGTGCTCTTGTAGGAGCAAAAATCACCCGTCACCTTAAAGGAGACAAAGTAATCGTTTTCAAAAAGAAAAGACGTAAAGGTTACAAGAAGAAAAACGGTCACCGTCAATCTTTAACCGAAATCGTAATTGAAAGCATCGATGTAAAAGGTGGAAAAAAAGCTGCTTCAGCTAAAAAAGAGGAAGCACCTAAAGAAACCAAGTCTGATAAGAAATCGGAAGATTTAAGTCAATACACCGTAGCTGAATTGAAAGAGATGGCTAAGGAGAAAGGTCTTGAAGGCTACTCTTCTATGAAGAAAGCTGAATTAATTGAAGCTTTAAGTTAATTATTAATCTACTTAAAACTAAAGTAAAATGGCACACAAAAAAGGAGTCGGTAGTTCCAAGAACGGTAGAGAGTCAGAATCGAAACGCTTAGGTGTGAAGATCTTTGGCGGTCAGGCTGCCGTAGCAGGAAACATCATTGTTAGACAAAGAGGAACTGCGCACAATCCAGGTGAGAATGTGTATGCAGGAAAAGATCATACTTTACACGCTAAAGTTGACGGTCTTGTAAAATTCTCTAAAACAAAGAACAATAAATCTTACGTTTCTATAGAACCGTTTGAAGCATAGAGTTATTACCCTTTACAGGGAAAAGAACTTCTAGAATTATATAAAAACCCCTTCCGAATTTCGGAAGGGGTTTTTTTGTATCTTTAATTTAGACTTAAAGATTTATATTATGAATTATATAGATGTTTTTCGTACATCAGATCGGCATGAACTTGCTATCCTCAAAAACCTTTTTGACGATGAGAACATAACTTATAGAACTCACGGAGAAGCTATGGATAGCGCAGCGAACATTGGAGGTTTAGGAAACGATGGGATGCGAATAGAAGTTGAGGAGAGTGAGCGGGAGAAAGCTGCCGAAATTATTAAAAGAAGTGGTTTTTTGGGCCAGTCTTATAATATTTCAAAACCGGAAAGAACAAAACCTCAAGTTGGAAAATGGGTGTTTGTGCTGCTTGCCGCGCTCGTAGTGCTTGTTGCTATTATTTTCTTCATCTGGTTTATGAGCGGGAATTAGAAATGATTTTTGTTCAAAATAAGTCATCCTGAACTTGTTTCAGGATCTAAGCAAATTATGAACAAAAAAACCTCACAAGTTTTAAAATCTGTGAGGTCTATTATCATAAAGAGATTTCCGCCTGAGTTTATGCTGAGCATAGTCGAAGTGAGGAAATGACATTGTTAGTATCTGTAGTACTCAGGCTTGTAAGGACCGTTTACTTCCACACCAATATATTCAGCCTGGTAATCTTTTAATTCTGTTAACTCTACTCCAATTCTTTCTAAGTGAAGTTTCGCAACCTTTTCATCTAAATGCTTAGGTAACATATAAACTTCATTCTCATATTTATCAGAGTTTTTCCAAAGCTCAATTTGTGCCAGCGTCTGGTTGGTAAAAGAGTTACTCATTACAAAACTTGGGTGGCCGGTTGCGCAACCAAGGTTTACCAAACGACCTTCAGCTAAAAGAATGATATCCTTTCCGTTGATAGTATATTTGTCAACCTGTGGCTTAATTTCGTCTTTAGAATCGCCGTGATTGTTATTTAACCAGGCAACATCAATTTCGTTATCAAAATGCCCAATATTACAAACAATAGTCTTGTCTTTCATCGCTTCAAAATGCTCTCCACGAACAATATCTTTATTTCCGGTAGTGGTAATT
>DATFJA010000186.1:0-9436 GCA_035269545.1 Salegentibacter sp. | reverse complement strand
CTCAGGATTTATTAATCCTAATTCTACGAAAAGCTGGCAGCCATTACAAACTCCCAGGGATAAAGTATCTTTTTTGCTGAAGAAATTGTCAAGAGCGGTTTTTGCCTTTTCATTGTATAAGAATGCACCAGCCCAACCTTTGGCACTTCCCAGAACATCAGAATTAGAGAAACCACCAACAGCGGCAATGAATCTAATATCTTCCAAAGTTTCTCTACCCGAGATCAAATCGGTCATATGCACGTCTTTCACATCAAGACCTGCCAAATACATCGCTCTGGCCATTTCACGTTCAGAATTAGAACCTTTTTCACGAATAATCGCTGCTTTAATTCTTTTTTCCTTACCGGTAACAGGTATTTGTCCCGTAAAATTCGCTGGGAATTGAAATTCCAGTGGCTGACTCTTATAATTATTAAATCGCTCTGTAGCTTTGTCTACACCACTCTGTTTTTGATCTAAAAGGAAAGAAGTTTTATACCAAACATCCCGCAATTGGGAAATATTGAAATTCAGGTTTTCTGAACCATTTTTAATATTAAGCGTTTTGCCTTCAGTTACGTTTCCAATTTTATAGAATTCAATCTGATTATCGTTAAGTACTTTCTCAGCTGTTTCGTCTTTTGCCTGGAATACAATTCCGCAGTTTTCATTAAACAGCAATCTAACACTGTCTTTTTCATTTAATGCTGAAAGGTCTAAATCTGCGCCAAGTTTATTATCGGCAAAACACATTTCAAGAAGCGTGGTAATTAATCCGCCTGAAGCCACATCGTGCCCGGCAAGAATCAAATCCTGCTTTATTAAGCCCTGAATGTTATAAAAAGCATCAGCAAATTTCTTGTCATCTTTTATCGTAGGTACTTCTTTTCCAACCTTATTAAGTATTTGCGCAAAAGAAGATCCTCCAAGTTTAAAATTGTCTTGTGATAAATTGATGTAATAAATGTCTCCGCCATTTTTTTGTAAAACAGGTTCCACAACTTTCGTAATATCATCGCAATGCCCGGCAGCAGATATAATAACCGTTCCCGGCGAAAGAACCTCACCGTCTTTATAACGCTGCTTCATAGAAAGTGAATCTTTCCCGGTAGGAACATTTATTCCAAGGGAGATCGCAAAATCTGAAACTCCTTGTACCGCTTCATAAAGCCTGGCATCTTCGCCTTCATTATTACAAGGCCACATCCAGTTTGCCGAAAGCGAAATAGATTTTAATCCTTTCTCCAGCGGTGCCCAAATGATATTGGAAAGCGCCTCGCCAATAGAATTTTTAGATCCCGCAACAGGATCTACCAACGCCGAAACAGGGGAATGACCAATTGAGGTGGCTACACCTTCCTTTCCGTTATAATCTAGCGCCATCACCCCGCAATTGTTCAGCGGAAGTTGCAATGGTCCTGCGGTTTGTTGTTTGGCAACCCGCCCGGTTACACAACGGTCAACTTTGTTGGTCAACCAATCTTTACAGGCAACGGCTTCGAGTTGAAGGACTTGAGTTAGATAATCTTTTATATTTTCTGAAGAATAAACTACATCTTCATAATTTCTATTAACCGATTTATCTTCCATGATGGTCTTTGGCGAACTTCCAAACATATCAGAAAGTTCCAGATCCATAGGCTTTTGTTTAGATTGTGAACCTTCAAAGGTAAATCTATGATCGCCGGTTACCTCACCAACCTGGTAAATAGGGGAGCGTTCGCGTTCTGAAACCCTGCGTAAGATTTCATAGTTTTCACCGCCAATTACCAAGCCCATTCTTTCCTGGGATTCGTTTCCTATGATTTCTTTTGCAGAAAGAGTAGGATCACCAACAGGTAATTTATCCAAATCTATTTTTCCGCCGGTTTCTTCAACGAGTTCGCTAAGGCAGTTTAAATGTCCGCCGGCACCGTGATCGTGAATAGAAACAATAGGGTTTTCTTTGCTTTCTACCATTCCACGTACTGCGTTTGAAGCACGTTTTTGCATTTCGGGGTTGGCTCTTTGGATAGCGTTCAATTCAATACCGCTTCCAAACGCTCCGGTATCTGCGGAAGAAACCGCGGCACCGCCCATTCCAATACGATAGTTTTCACCACCAAGGATTACTATTTTATCGTCTTTCTTCGGAATATCTTTTTGCGCCTGGTTGGCTTTTCCGTAACCAATTCCACCGGCAAGCATAATTACTTTATCATAGCCTAAATTTCTTTGGTGTTCTGAATGCTCAAAAGTCAGGACAGAACCAGAAATTAAAGGTTGCCCAAATTTATTTCCAAAATCTGAAGCTCCGTTAGAAGCTTTTACCAAAATATCCATCGGCGTTTGGTACAACCAATCGCGTTCTTTCATCCCATTTTCCCATTTTCGGTCTTTATCAAGGCGGGAATAAGATGTCATATAAACTGCAGTTCCGGCTAAAGGCAAAGAGCCCTTTCCTCCGGCAAGTCGGTCGCGAATTTCGCCCCCGCTTCCGGTTGCTGCACCATTAAAAGGTTCTACTGTAGTAGGGAAGTTGTGGGTTTCGGCTTTTATGGAAATAACCGAATCAAAATTTTTATTTTCGTAAAATTCAGGAACATCGGGAAGTTTTGGCGCAAATTGCTGCACTCGTGGCCCATTAATAAAGGCCACATTATCTTTATATGCTGAAACGATCTCGTTCGGATTTTCTTCAGAAGTTTTCCTGATTAATTTAAACAGGGAACTTGGTTTTTCTTCGCCATCAATTACGAAAGTGCCGTTGAAAATTTTGTGACGACAGTGTTCAGAATTCACCTGTGAGAACCCAAAAACTTCAGAATCGGTTAGTTTTCGGCCCAATTTATTGGCTAATCCTTGTAGATAAGCAACCTCTTCAACATTAAGTGCAAGACCTTCCTGTTGGTTGTAGGCGGCGATATCATCAATTTCAATGATGGCTTCAGGATTGATATGAATATCGAAAATATCCTGATCCAGGCCTTCGTATTTCTGAGAAAGCATTGGATCAAAGTCGTGGTAATTCTTATCAATTCGCAAGAACTCCTCAATTCTTATAATGCCGTGGATTCCCATATTTTCGGTGATTTCCACCGCGTTGGTACTCCAGGGCGTGATCATTGCGGCACGGGGTCCAACAAAAAAATCTGCCAGAGCAGATTTATTGATTTGTTGTGTATTCCCAAAAAGCCAGTTTAGTTTAGTGATGTCTTGAGCCGTAAGATTGGTATGCGTCTCTACCGCAAAAACCTTAGTGGCTTGGTCTCCAAAGAAAAGGATCATTCTATGTTGTTTTGTGTTGTTCGAGTAAGCACAAATTTAGGTTTTTTAAAGTAAATATTTCAGGAAGTTAATACAGAAAATATTATGATGATTTTGCAACGAATTCACGAATCGATTTTTAGTTTTAAGGATTGCTCCTCTAAAGTAGGGTCATTGCGAAGGAGCCTTTTTAGACGACTGCGGCAATCGGTAAATGTAGAAAGAGAACTTATTCATATTATCCGTTCGGTGAGTTAAAAAAAAGATAGCCAGATCGTTCCTTGATCGCAATTACTTGAATTTTTTATATTTTCTTGTTTTAATAATTGCCGAGACCATCTACAGTATTCATTTCGAAAACTTCCCACTCTTCAAAATTGTATTCAAGAGAAGGTTCGGATATAGAATGTTTTCTTCTTAGAGTTTGATCTTTGGCAAAGTCATCAGAATTGTTAGGGATTCCAATTAAATCAATTAATTCCCCGGCTTTAAAGAGTCCAATAGGATCGTTGCCATTAAAATCTAAGGGTGCACCGGTTTTTAATTGATTGGATTTAGCAGTGATTTCAGAAATATTTGCAGACTCATTAGCGATAACGAAAGTTGAATTGTGAGCTAAATTGCCTTTAAGAAAAACTTCGCCCATCCAGTCGCCGGCAGCGTTGGATTGTTTTTTAATTGAATAAGTTTCAGCTTCCAGATCAATATTTTCACCTGTAAGGTTTATAATTTCAAGAGCCTTATTAAAAGAACTGCCTTCTAAATATTCTGAAAAGAAGATTTCGGTAGAAAAATTATTATCCGGGGGAATTTCTTCAGGAATTGAAGCATCATCTTCCACACAGGAATAAATGAGTATAGGGAGAAGTAGAAAGTAAAATTTTTTCATCGGAAATCAATTTCAGAAAAAATAGCGAGATTTCACCTGAAATTGATTCGATCAATAAATTTGGGTAAAAACCCTTAAGCTTTTTTCTCTAAAAGCGCCATGTAGAAACCATCAAATCCGGTTTCAGAAGATAGTATTTTTTGTTCTTTAAGCAATTTGAATTTTTTTCCTTCTTCTGTATTCTTCAGGAAGTTTTCTACTTGCTTCTCGTTTTCAGAAGGTAAAACCGAACAGGTTGCGTAAACCATTTTTCCACCCGTTTTTACAATGCGAGAATAGGTTTCAATTATTTCTGCCTGGGTTTTTATAAGCCTATCTATAAATTCAGGTTGCAGTTTCCATTTAGCATCTGGATTTCTGCTTAAAACTCCGAGTCCGCTACACGGGGAATCGATTAAAACACGATCTGCGGTTCCATAAAGTTTTTTGATCACTTTTGTAGAATCAATTGCTCTCGGATCTATATTATGAGCACCGGCACGTTTAGCCCGGCGTTTAAGTTCTTTAAGTTTGTTTCCATAGATATCTGTAGCGATAATCTGGCCTTTGTTTTCCATTAAAGCAGCCAGGTGAAGCGTTTTTCCGCCGGCACCGGCGCAGGTATCTACAACGCGCATTCCGGGTTCTACTTCAAGAAATTCTGCTACTAATTGGGAAGATGCATCCTGTACCTCAAAGAAACCATTTTTAAAAGCCTGGGTTCTAAAAACGTTTCCACGTTCTTCCAGTTTTAAAGCGCTTTTGTATCCTTTTAAAGGTTCAGAAATTATCTCTTCGTCTTTTAGGGCACTTCGTAACTTATCTTTGGTAGTTTTTAGGGTATTTGCTCTAAGAATTACGGGTGCCTGCGTATTAAGGGCAGCGATCTCTTTTTCCCAAACTTTTTCACCAAGTTCTTTTACTCCAAGCTCATCCATCCAATCTGGAATAGATTCGCGGTATTTTCTAATTTTACTTAAGCTATCAAATTTTCCTTTAATTCTTCGGGTAGGAGTGCCTTCAAATTGTGGCCAGTCGGGTAAGGTAATTCCTCGCAAAGTTGCCCACACGGTAAATAAACGAAATAAATTTTCGCGGTCAAATGGTTCTTTAACTTCAGCAATTTCCGCATAAAGTCTTTTCCAGCGAACAATGTCGTATACGGTTTCGGCAATAAAACTACGATCTCTAGAGCCCCAACGCTTATCGCGTTTTAGGGTTTGCTCAATGACCTTATCGGCATATTTACCATTATTAAAAATTTCATTTAAGGCATCCATGGTCGCGAAAACCAAATTCCTGTGTAACCGCATAACTAAATTTTGAATTTGCAAAGGTATGTTTTTTACTCGATAATCGAGATTTAAATACTCGAGGCTTGTTCAGACATTAAAATAGCACTTCCTTGAGTACTTAGGAGATTACTTTGAGTTGATTTACTTTGGAAAAATTTACCTTTGAAAGGATTTATAAATAGATTAAAACTCAACCTATGAACAGACTTATTGTTTTTTGCCTGATTTTAATATTTAGTAGCTGCAAAAATGAAAAAGAAGCTGAAAAGGAAATATTGCAAAAAGGCACAGTCGATTTTTCTTCAGTAGAGATAGAAACTATTCTTGAAGATGACTCACTAAGTATTCGAGCTATTGAAATAATTGGAAACAACCTTGCTTTTGCCGCCAATAAAGGAACTTTTGGGATGTATAATTTTGAGAATGAAAACTGGCGAACCAATACCCAAAAATATGACAGTCTGGTTCCTGAATTTAGGGCAGTAGCTGCTACCGATAAAGATTTCTTTATGCTAAGTGTGGGTAGTCCTGCCTTACTTTATAAAACAGGAGATTCCGGTACCATGGAGGTGGTTTACAAAGAGGAAAACGAGAAAGCTTTTTATGATGCGATGGCTTTCTGGAATAATAAAGAGGGAATAGCTATGGGCGATCCTACCGATGATTGCCTCTCTATAATAATTACCCGCGATGGAGGAAAAACCTGGGGAAAATTAAATTGCAACTTCTTGCCGGAAATTATTGAAGGTGAAGCAGCATTTGCGGCGAGTAATTCTAACATTGCTATCCAGGGTAACAAAACCTGGATTTTATCAGGAGGAATGACATCACGAGTTTATTTTTCGCCTGATAAAGGCGAGACCTGGGAGGTTTTTGACACCCCCCTGTTGGATGGAGAGTCCACTACCGGCGGATATACCATGGATTTTTATGATGAAAACTTGGGAATTATTATGGGTGGTGATTATACCAATCCTGAAGGGAAGACCGGGAATAAGGCTATTACAACAGATGGCGGTAAAACCTGGGAATTAATTGCAGAGGGGCAGGAGCCGGGCTATAAAAGCAGTGTTCGATTTGTGCCAAATAGTGGAGGTGAAAAAATAATTGCAACCGGTTTCAGCGGAATTTCAATTTCTAAAGATTCAGGGGAAACCTGGAAAGAAATTTCTAAGGAAGGTTTTTATACTTTAAGATTTAAAAATGATTCGGTTGCTTATGCTGCAGGAAAAGGACGTATTGCAAAACTCACTTTTAGGTAAAAAGAATCCCGGAAGGCCTAAACCCACCGGGATACTAACTACTAACTAACCAAAAAACTAACTTTTCTCTTTAACCTATTCTTCCTCTTCTTGCTTTTCGCGCTCTTTTCGGGCTCGGTATTCTTTAATTAATTTTTTATGAAATTCATCTTCCAGTTTGTGAAGTTTAATAATTTCCTGAGCACTCATTATTTCCTTTAAATCATTGAAAAGCTTCTGTTTTAAAACATAATCCTGTTTTTCTATCGCAACATACTCTTCAAGCATATCTTCGGCATCTCCTTCGGTAATACATTCCAGGTTGGGGATATCTCTATGCTCCCGCTTTCTTAATTCGTGTAATTTTGACTCATATTCGTTATATATTGGCCAGAATTGTTGTGCTTTTTTCTTATCGAGATTTAATTCTTGAGTAAAAAAAGCGGTTTTAAGCTCTTTGATTTTTTCGCGATGCGAGTCATCTTTTTCCTGGGCCTGCATTTGCCCTAATCCAGAAAATATTAATAATATGATAAGTAGATTTTTCATATCAGTTTTCATCTAACATATAAAGAGGTTCGTCCAGATTTTCATCAAGATAGTTCATCATTGCTTCAGAATCTACCTTATTTAAATCGGTGTCGTCTATTATATAACCTTTCTGGAAAATATAATTAGAAATTTCACCGGTAGAGAGATCTATGTTATTATTATCTATATAGCTCTCCATTACTGAAAGTTCTACGTTTTCCCAACTGGTTTGGGTTTCAGGATTTAAATAGAACGTACTTGCAAAAGCAATTACCATAGCTGCAATGCTCGCTGCATAAAGGAACACCTCTTTGGTAACTAATTTGCGTACTTTAGGTTCATCTTTATTTACTTTTTCAAGCAACTCATCTTCGAGCCCATCAAAATATCCTTCTGGGGCCTTGAAACCTGCAGATTTTTTTTCTCCCAGGGTTTCAGAAAGCTTCATTTTTTCCAGCAGTTTATTTTCTAAACCCTCAAAATAACCTGATGGGGTTTTAAAACCTGACTTTGGATTATATGATGCTTTTTCTTTCTTCATTTGTTTATTTGACTATAAAAACTCCAAATGGTTTAATTTGATTTTAAGTATTCTTCTATTTTTTTAGCGGCATGGTGGTACGAAGCTTTTAGGGCTCCTTCACTGGTTTCAAGAATTTCTGAAATCTCCCTATATTTTAATTCCTGAAAGTATTTCATATTAAATACCTGTTGTTGCTTTGCTGGAAGACTGGCAATTGCTTTCTGTAATTTGAGCTGAATCTCATCGCCTTCAAAATATACATCACTTTCTAAATTAGCAATAAGCTGCTGTTGTAAATCCTCTGACGAAATTTGGTTTCGTTTAGCTCGTTTGTTTAAAAAACTAATCGCTTCGTTAGTGGCGATACGATACATCCAGGAAAACAATTTGCTTTCTCCTTTAAAATTATGAATATTTTTAAAAATCTTGATAAAGGTATTTTGAAGCACATCATGGGTATCCTCATGATCTTTGACCATGTTACGTATATGCCAGTATAAACGCTCTTTATATAAAGATACCAGTTCTTTAAAAGCTTCTGAAGAAGTTTTTTTTTCCTGTAAACGTTTAATAAGTAGATCTTCGGACGTTTTCAAAGGGATGCTCGTCTTAATAAATTTAGTGAATCCCGAGTAACGGAAGTCAAAGGTAGTAAAACTTTATTCCTTTTAAAGTCAGTATTTAAAAGAATTCGATAAAGTAATAATTTGCATCAAATCGTGCATTTCATCGATAAAATGCATAAAAATCAGATAAAATACATATTTTATTTGGTAGATAGGTTCTTCTAGTTTACATTTACATTATCAAATTGATTTAGTCTTTTTTTGCCCCAAATGAAATTGAATTAAATCTTTTATTCTTATTTGCCCCAAAATGAGAATAAATTTTAAAAAAGGATGGAGTATACTTCATCCTTTTTTTGTTTTCAATTTTTACTCTTAAATAGAATCCAAAAAAATTTTAAAATATTGCATATTGAAAAATTTCCATGTTTATTTTATGAGGCAAAATTTTATGCTCTGAAAAATATACTCTTAATTCCGCTCATGTTAATATTTGCCTTACAGGTAAAGGCGCAGTCTCAAACGAAGTTAGTAGAGTTGGAGATATTTTGTGATCAATTAAACTAAAAATAAGAATTTTAAATCTTTAGATTTACTAAAGGTTAATTTTATTATTAAAGAAGGCGGAATCGCCAATTACAAGAGCCTGGGGGAAATAGGGTGGAAGTAGCCGAAGTTAATACAAACGATGCAAGCGAAACTACCGTAGTTTTTAAAAGACAAGATGGTAGAAAATTCTTTCGAACCCACAGCACTATTCTTGCTAATATAGATGAAGCATTGAAAAACGGAGAGTTTTTTCTTTAGAAATCAGAATCATTGAAATAAAAAAAGCTGACTGGGAAATTGTTAGACAGCTTTTTTTATTTTTTGACCTAATCAAAAGATTGCATCTCTACTAATTTTTGATAGGTGCCTTTCTGGGCAAGTAGTTCCAGGTGTTTTCCCTGTTCCACAATCTCCCCGCGGTGTAAAACAATAATTTTATCGGCATTTTGAATTGTTGAAAGTCTATGCGCGATCACTATAGAAGTTCTATTCTTCATCATATTTTCCAGGGCTTTCTGTACCAGTTTCTCGCTTTCTGTATCCAGGGCAGAAGTTGCTTCATCGAGAATCATAATCGGCGGATTTTTAAGTACCGCACGGGCAATAGAAAGGCGTTGTTTTTGTCCACCACTTAA
>DATFJA010000185.1:0-22401 GCA_035269545.1 Salegentibacter sp. | reverse complement strand
CCCTATTTTTTCTTTTAGGCTTAATGAATTGTAAACGCTATCTACCCACCTTTTTTGTGCTTCAACATCTTTAGTAAGCAAAGGATTATTTTGCGCAAATAGATGAGAGAAAGCAAAAAGAAAGCAGGTTAAAAGTAAGATTTTCAGATTAAGGATAAATTTCATTAATTAAGGAAACGCTTATGCCAACTTTCAGCGGCAGGAACTTCCCAATCTGAATGAAATTCAGCTTTATTGTTTACTAGGTTATTAAAAACGATAGTTTTGGGAGAAACTGCTTTCTGTTTGGCCATTTTTCTAAAATCTGAAAGGCTTTTGTATGCAACGAATTCACCTTGTTTATAGGAGACATTCATTTTATCTAACAGATCAACATTGAATTCTTTCTCTAATTGCTGAATAAAATGCACTGAAGCATCTATAGAGCAGCCAGTAGCAGCATTTATTTGCTGGTCTAATGCCAGAATAATAAATCGCTTGTATTTAATGAGATAACCGGCTTGTAAATCGGCGCCGTGAGCCGTCCACTGTGTAACAAATTGGTCTAATCGGGATTGTATTTCTTCCAACTCTTCGTTAGTGAAAGATCGATTTGCCTGGTATATCCAGACTCTTGAAGAATCGGGTAGATTTTCGAATGGTACTAACATAAATTGCTAAAATTATATTTTTACAAAACTAATTGATTTAGCTCTTGTCTCAAATATAGTTCTGGCTTTTAACGTTTCATTTTTTCTATAAAAATCGAATTAAAAAACAAAAAAGCCTGAGAAGAAATCTCAAGCTTTTTTATTATTAAAATTTGGGTAATTTGTTAGAGATCGTGGGCGTTTGCAATAAGTTCTGCAACATCCATAACTTCTACACTATCTTCCTTGTTTTTACCTTTTACCCCATCTGTCATCATAGTATTGCAGAATGGACAACCAGCAGCGATAACCTCGGGCTTTACTTCCATAGCCTGCTCGGTTCTTTCTATATTCACGTCTTTATTTCCAGGTTCGGGCTCTTTGAACATCTGGCCACCTCCGGCACCGCAGCATAATCCGTTAGATTTGCATTTACGCATTTCTACAAGCTCTACTTCAAGTTTTCTAAGTAAATCACGTGGAGCTTCATATTCGCCATTAGCGCGGCCTAAATAACAAGGATCATGAAAGGTGATGCGTTTTCCTTTGAACTTTCCGCCTTCAACCTTTAATTTCCCTTCATTTAAAAGGGCTTTTAAAAATTGGGTATGGTGCATAACCTCGTAATTACCACCTAAAGCAGGATATTCATTCTTTATGGTATTAAAACAATGCGGACATGCCGTTACTACTTTTTCTATTTCGTAACCATTAAGAACTTCAATATTAGTAGCGGCCTGCATTTGAAACAGGAATTCATTTCCAGAACGTTTTGCTGGATCTCCTGTACAACTTTCTTCGGTACCTAAAACAGCAAAATCTACTCCAGCTTCGTGTAAAATTTTTACAAAAGCCTTGGTGATTTTCTTTGCCCTATCATCAAAACTACCGGCGCAACCAACCCAAAATAAAACTTCCGGTTTTTTACCTTCTGCCATATACTCGGCCATTGTGGGTACTTTTAATGCTTCTGCCATATCTAATTCCTTTTAATTTATTCTATAAACTTTGCAGTCCTGTATTTTAAAAATGCTTTATTAAATCTTATGCGCTATCGCTTTCAAAAAAATTAATTTTCTTTCGCCCAATTCAATCTGTCTTGCTGATTGTAAGGCCAGGGTGCTCCATTATTCTCAATGTTAGTCATTGCAATAGCAAGCTCATTTGGAGCAGCACTTTCTTCCATTATTAAGTAGCGACGCATATCTAAAATAATGGATAATGGATCAATTCCCACCGGGCAGGCTTCTACACATGCATTACAGGTAGTACAGGCCCAAAGTTCTTCTCTCAATATAAAATCGTCCAGCAATTGTTTGCCGTTATCTTCGTATTTTCCTTTTGTATTGATAATCTCGCCTACTTCTTCTACCCTATCCCGAGTATCCATCATAATCTTCCGTGGAGAGAGTTTTTTACCTGTTTGGTTTGCTGGGCATTCGGCGGTACACCTGCCACACTCGGTACAGGTATATGAATTTAAAAGCTGTACCTGGTTGAGATCAAATACATCTGAAGCTCCGAATTTTTCAGGTTCTGCTCCTTCCTCTTCTTCAGCAGGAGCTGCGAAGGGATCGGCATCCGGATCCATCATTAGTTTAACTTCATCGGTAACCGATTGGAGGTTATTCATCTCACCCTGCGGGCGAAGTTTTGAATAATAAACGTTTGGAAAAGCAAGTAGAATATGTAAATGCTTAGAATAATATAAATAATTTAGAAAGAAAAGAATGCCTAAAATATGCAGCCACCATGCCGCTCTTTCGATAATTATAAGCGTTGCATTACTCATTCCATCAAAAATAGGCAGTAAGAACTGACTAACGGGAAAGGATCCTATAATTCCTGCTTCACTCGCATAGTGTGGAGCACCGTTTAATTGAAGCTGATAATCTGTAGCGTTCATTACCAGGAAAAGTGTCATAAGAACCATTTCAAAATAAAGAATGTAATTGGCATCATTTTTTGGCCAGCCCTTTAGTTCTCTACTTAAAAAACGGTAAATATTAAGCACGTTTCTTCTTATCCAGAAAACGATCACGCCTATTAAAACCAATAAAGCAAGGATCTCAAAAGAGGCAATAAGAACATCGTAGAAACCGCCCATAAATGAGAAAATACGGTGAGTACCGAATAATCCATCAATAATAATTTCCAGGACTTCAATATTTATAATGATGAAACCTACATAAACAATTACATGAAGAAAACCGGAAACCGGTTTTTTAACCATTTTACTTTGACCAAACGCAATTCTGGCCATCTTTGCAAAACGCTCTCCCTTGTTGTCGCTACGATCTACTTCTTTTCCTAATTTAATATTCCGTATTAATCTACGAATATTTCGAGTAAAAAATCCGATTCCCACCAATAAGGCAACTAGGAAAAGTACTTGGGCAATAATTTGCATGGTTGGTTATTTAGTTGAATCCTCTTCTTCGGGTTCCTGATAAGGTTCTGGATTCTTTCCGAAAACAGAAAAATGCACATATCTTTTAGGATTCAGTTTTACGTCTTGCAGTAATTGTTCCAGCTGTTTGGTAGCATTATCCAGATTATTATAAACGGCATCATCATTAATTAGCTTACCAGCGGTACCTTCTTTGTTATTTAATTTATCTGAAACTTTTTCGAAATCGGCCACTACCTTTTCAAGATCTTTGGTGATCTTACCAATATCCATTTGTGTTAAGGTATCTGAGAAAGAATTAAAATTGGTAGTCATTTCATCTAGATTAGTAAATGTTCTATCTATTTTCCCGGAATTTCGTCCTACCATTCCTTCTAAAGTATTCGCAGTTACCTTAAACGAAGCTACTGTTGCGTTTAGATCTTTAAATGTATTTTGAATACTGTATCGTGTACTATCGTCTAAGATTTTATTTACTGCCGTTACAAGTGAATCGGCGCTAACAATGGTGTTTTCTACTTTTTCCTGAAGTGGAGTAAGCCTTTCATTCACTAACTCCATAATACCTTCTTCGGTATCACTCTGTAAAGTATCTCCAGATTTAGCCATTTCATTTATTTCATAATCTGGAACAATAGCTAAAGATTTCCCCCCAATTATATTTCCTCCATAAATTTGAGCAGTACTATTCTTTGAAAATTTAAAGTCATTTTCTACGGTAAAACTTACTACAAGCGTTCCTTTCTGGTCTAGAAAGTTGATTTTTGTCACCTGGCCAACCTTTAAACCATTTATAGTGACAGCTGAAGAAGGTGAAAGGCCTTCTACATCATTATAAATTGCATGAAAAGTTCTACTTGACTCCAAAAGGTTTTTACCTTTTAAGAAACTATAACCAAAAATAAGTAAGAGGATCGCAATTATTGCAAGTAATGCAGTTTTTACTTCACGTGTAAATTTCAAAAGCTATTTTTTTAGTATAAGGGCAAATTTAGAAATAAAAATAGAAAAGAAGCGTTAATTCACTTTGATTTTAACGCCTCATTAACTGTAATCTTGCTGCCATCTCTAAATGCCACAATATAACTTGAAGGATATCCGTTCTGCCTGGCCTCTATATGAAGTTCATTAATTCTGGTATAATTGGAGGTAGCTCCATAATAATATTTATATAAACCATCTTCTCTGGCACGCTCTACATTTCTCAAACCCTTAAAGTTATACGGTTTAGTTTCCAATCGTTTAGATCCTGCCGCAAGTTGAATTTTAAAGGTGATATCCTCAAAGATCTTATTTTCATTCTCAGTATTGGTTACCGGAGAGTCACCAATATCTTCCAGGCTGGAAAGGTTAATACTGTTAGCATACTTATCTATAGCTTCTACAATAGCTGCCGCCATCTTATTTTGACCGCCAGTACTATTTAAATAAGGACCCTCGTGATTATTGGTTAAAAAACCTGTTTCTATAAGAACACTTGGCATTACTGCATTTTTCAATACCAGGAACCCGGCTTGTTTTACGCCACGGTTTTTTCTTTTTAGTTCGTTGGTAAAATTCTTCTGAACAAAATCGGCTAAAAGTATACTTTGATTTAAATACTCTTCCTGCATTAAAGCCATTCCTATATAAGATTCGGGGGAATTAGGATTGAAACCGCCGTAGGTTACTTCGTAATCTTCCTCTAAAAAAATTACCGAGTTCTCCTTTTTAGCTACTTCGAAGTTCTCTTTGGTTTTATGAAGTCCTAAAACAAAAGTCTCTGTGCCATAAGCCTGGGAGCTGTGGGAGTTACAATGTACCGACACAAAAAGATCGGCGTTGGCTTCGTTGGCTATTTTGGCTCGTTTATCTAAAGGAATAAAAACATCGGAATCCCGGGTGTAAATTACTTCTATTCCACCTTTTCGTTCCAGCGCTTTCCCGATTTTTAGAATTATGCTAAGCGCGATTTCCTTTTCTTTAAAGCCATTACCCATATTTCCGGGATCTTTTCCGCCATGACCGGCATCAAGTACCACTACAAAACGATCTCTAGGATTGTCATTTAAAGCAAGTAAACTTTGAAAGCTTGCAAGAAAAATGAAGAAAAATACGAAAAGTTTAAGTAGGTTCGTTCTCATAAAAAGGTAACGCTAAGTTTAGGCTGATTATTTTAATTACATTTTTCAGTCAATCTCAAATCTAAGCTGAAAAAATATATGTAATTTTGAAATTGCAAAAAGCAAGCCATTCTTTACAAAAATAGCACTTAGAGCATTGCAAACAAACATACCCAATATACTTTTTTGCTGTATTTTTATACTGCTTCCTTTCGTTTGTTTAAACGCCCAGGAAATAGGAAATAATAAGGAAATAAATATAGACGCTAAAGAAAGAGATTCCCTCGTAACCGTCGGTGATTCCTTACCTCTCGCCCAAACCATAAAGGCAACCGATAGTATTTTAGGAGATTCGTTACAAGTTCCACAACAAGGCAATCAGCTTATTACCGATGCGGTTAAATATCAAGCTAAAGATTATATGCGTATTAGCCAAAAGGAAAATCGTATGTTTCTCTATAACGAGGCACAGATTATCTATGGAGATATGCAGATTAATGCCGGCTTGATCATTATAGATAATGACAAAAATGAAGTTTACGCATACGGTATTCCCGATTCTACCGGTACATATTCGCAAAAACCGGTTTTTGTCCAGGCCAATCAAACCGTAGAACCAGATTCTATTCGTTTTAATTTTGATACTGAAAGAGCGCTGGTTTATAACTCCAGGACACAGCAAGCCAGTTTTAATGTTAAGGGTGAAGTTACCAAACGAGAAAACGACTCAGTTTACTTTATGCAAAATGTGCGTTTTACTACCGACGAAGATTTGGAGAACCCAGACTATTTTTTCTACGCAAGAAGAATAAAATTTGTTCCAGACAAGAAAATTGTAGCTGGATTGGTAAATATGTACATAGCTGATGTACCAACACCTCTGGGACTTCCTTTTGGATATTTCCCACTTACCGAGGAAGAAACTTCTGGCTTTATTATTCCCAGTTTTGGGGACAGCCAACGTGGTTATTTTCTGCAAAATGGCGGTTATTATTTTGCAATTAGTGATTATGTAGATTTGCTCACCCTGGGAGATTATTACACTAATGGGAGCTACGCCGTAAGATTAGAAAGTAATTATGCAAAGCGTTACCGCTATCGCGGAAATGTAAGAATACGCTATGAAAACCAATATCAAAGTGAACGCGGTTTTCCAGATTATGCAGAAAGAACAGAATATAATATACAATGGTCCCATAACCAGGATGCCAAGGCTAATCCTAATTCAAGGTTCAATGCGTCAGTGAACCTGGGTAGTAGTACATATTACCAAAATTCTGTGAATCAAATGAATACTGGTAATTTTCTAACTAATTCTTTAAGTTCATCGGTATCATACAGTAAGACTTTCCCTGGAGAACCCCAGGTAAATTTAAGTGTCGCTGCCAGGCATAATCAGAATACAAGAACACAAACTATAAATATGAGTTTGCCTACCCTGCAGGCCAGTATGACTCGTGTTTATCCTTTTGCCCCTAAAACCGGTTCTAAAAAGGGAATAATAGAGAATATAAACTTTCAATATAACGTAAGAGCAGAAAATCAAATAAGAACTACAGATTCTTTATTTTTCAAACCTGAAATGTTCCAGGATGCCAATTATGGAGCCCAACATTCTATTCCCATTAATACAAACTTTAAATTATTTAATTATTTGAGTGTTAGTGCAAATGCGAATTATGAGGAGAATTGGGTTTTTAGGACTTTTGAACAATCTTACGATGAATTTAATGATGAAGTAGTAATAGATACTATTAACGGATTTGACTCTTACAGAACTTACAATTTCGGAACCAGTATTGGAACCACTTTATATGGTTTAAAAAACTTCGGAAAAGATAAGAAGATACAGGCAATTAGACACGTAATGCGTCCTTCCATAAGTTATAATGTAAACCCGGCATTTGACCAGTATTACGATACCTTTGAAACGAATGAAAGACTTAATCCGGCAAATCCTATTGAAACCAATATGGAAACCTACTCCAGGTTTGATGGGACCTTATACGGTGCACCGGGCAACAGATTTTCAAGCTCACTTGGCTTAAGTATTAGTAATACCCTGGAAGCCAAAGTACGTTCTAAGGATAGTACCGCCACAGAGCCTGAAAAAATCACTCTGCTTAATAACTTTACCGTAAGTACTTCTTATAATCTTGCAGGCGAAGCAAATCGACCTAAGCTTTCTCCAATTGCACTGAGAGGTAGTATACCAATTATAAGGGATAAAGTAGATATTAACCTCGCGGGTAATATGGATATTTATGCTTTAAATAATAATAACCAAAGAATAAATGAACTCAACATTAATAATGGAGGTAGTTTATTTAGGTTTACCAATGCCAATGTAAGTTTTGGGTATTCTTTTTCAAGTAAAGATTTTGAAGATGAAGGAGAAGATGAAAATGATGACGATATAAATAATGACACCTATCGTGGTGGCGGGAGGCGTGATGACCTGTTCGGAAAAGGATCTAACCTTGATGGGAAATTTTATGATGATCAGGAAGATCCATTTGCCGATGAAGAACGCCAGAAAAGAAACGATAATTGGTACAATTATAAAATCCCGTGGGATTTAAGGATGTCCTACACCATGACCTATAATAATTCGGCAAGACAAAATGAGATTACTTCTCATTCTATAATGTTTTCAGGCGATGTAGAGCTTTCCCCTAAATGGGTGGTTGGAGCTTCATCGGGTTATGATCTAAAAGAACTTGGGTTTACCTACACGCAATTAAGGTTCCAGCGAGATCTAAATACCTGGAGATTAAGTTTCAACTGGGTTCCATTTAGTGAGCGTAGATCCTGGTATTTCTTTATAGGAATTAAATCGTCTATCTTAAGTGACCTTAAATATGATAAGCGAAATGAACCGGACCGCAGATTATAAATTTTAAATATCAAAAGGATGAAAAAAATAATTAAAACAAATAAAGCTCCTGCACCAATAGGGCCTTACAACCAAGCCGTTTTAACGGGTGATATGCTTTATGTATCAGGGCAAATAGCGATTAACCCAGAAACTAACGAATTAGAGATAGAGAATCTTCAGAAGGAAACCACCCGGGTAATGGAAAACCTAAAAGCTATACTTGCTGAAGCCGGGATGGATTTTGAAAACATCATTAAAACCTCTATTTTTATTAGTGATATGAATAATTTCGCAAAAATAAATGAAGTTTACGCTTCATACTTCAATGCTGAAACTGCACCGGCAAGAGAAACTGTAGAAGTTGCCAACTTACCTAAATTTGTGAATGTAGAGATTAGCGCTATTGCGGTAAAGAACTAATTTGGCTAAAGAGAAAGGATTTAGGTTACAATTAGAATCCCTACAGAATTACTTATTAATATTAGAAAGATTGCATCAACAACCTGGCACTAGCGGGGTTAGTAGCAAGAGGAATATCGTGCACATCGCATAAGCGCATTAGCATAAAAATATCAGGTTCATGCGGATGTTTATCTAACGGATCTCTAAAGAATATTACCATATGTACTTTTCCTTCCGCAATGCGGGAAGCTATCTGGGCATCTCCTCCAATTGGTCCTGAAAGTAATTTTTCTACTTCAAAACCGGCGGCTTCTGTTTTTGCACCAGTAGTACCTGTGGCTATGAGTTTAATATTTTTAGCTTGAAGTGATTCTCTGTGGTTATTTAAAAATTGAACCATTTCGGCTTTCTTACCGTTATGTGCTATAATTGCTACAGTTTTCATGTTTTATACAGATAAAATATCAGAAATGCGAAGCAGATCTTTATTAATAGTTGGTTTTGATTTTAGGGCTTTTTCGAGCTCAATAGATTGAACTTCATTATTCATTATGCCTACCATAATATCACGATGGCCATCCAGCGCAAGTTCCACAGCTTTTACACATAATCTACTTGCTAAAACACGATCATAACAAGTAGGACTTCCACCGCGCTGAATATGACCTAATACGGTAACTTTTGAATCGTAATATGGCAAATTTTCTTTTACATAATCTGCCAGTTCAAAAACGTTTTTTCCAATTTTATCCCCTTCAGAAACAATTACAATGCTGGAGGTTTTCCCCGATCGGCGGCTGCGTTCCAAGGAGTTTAGCAAACGATCTAAGCCAAGGTCTTCTTCAGGAATTAAAATCTCCTCTGCCCCTGCCCCAATTCCGCTATTCAAAGCGATGAAACCGGCGTCACGCCCCATAACTTCAATAAAGAATAATCTGTTATGTGAGCTTGCAGTATCCCTAATTTTATCTACAGCTTCAATTACCGTGTTTAGGGCGGTATCGTAACCTATAGTATAATTTGATCCAAAAATATCATTATCTATTGTTCCCGGCACACCAATAACGGGGATGTCATGTTCTGCGCTAAAAATTTGCCCGCCTCTAAAAGTGCCGTCACCACCGATAAGAATCATGACATCAACATTTGCTTTTTTTAGATGTTCAGCAGCTTTTTCCCGACCTTCTTTTGTTAGAAATTCATCAGATCTGGCAGATTTAAGAACAGTTCCTCCTAAATTAATAATATTGCGAACGCTACGGGCATTTAGCTCTATATAATCACCATCTATCATCCCCTGGAACCCCAACATAAAACCAACGCATTCTACACGATAATAAGCACAAGCCCTAACCACGGCTCTTATTGCAGCATTCATACCAGGAGAATCTCCACCGGAAGTCATTACTCCAATTCGTTTAATTCTTTTTGTCATACTTTAAATTTCAGATTTAAAATTACAAACTCAGGCGCTACCTGGAAAGAAAATTTTTTATGGTCAATAATTAATTAGAATTATCGTTGGGAAAATTAATATAATCTGGAGTTACTGGTCGTGCAGATGTCTTTGGTTCCGATTCTTTGCTTAAACCTTGAATTTCGGTACTGGCAATTTTTCTTATCAATTCTTTGAAAGTGTCAAAATCTACCGAGTAAGACAATCCAACGCCCTGGGTAAAACCAATTTCTTCTCCTATAAATTGAATGTTGTTTTCCCTATTAAAGACCTTAGCCCTTAAAGTTCCATCTTCATTTAATAGAAAGTCAATTTCAAGGTCACCCACAATGATGGATTCGGTTACACCACCAATAGGAACTCCAACCTGCCCGTTTATAATTACCCTATCACTAATTTGAGTAGAAAGGGTTAAACCAAACCGGTCTACAGTTTGCTGATCTGGAGTACGATCTCCCTGAACATAATTTACTCCAACCTGGAACTTACCATCATCTCCGGCAAAAATATCGTTAACTATACTGGATGCTCTTTCGGCCAGTGTTCCCGTAATCGCATTTTGTCTTAACCCAAATTCACTATAGAAAGCGCCTTGCGTGACAAGGAATAAAGCCTGCAATTCCTGGCTGGCACGGTCGTCCATCCTATATTCCAGTTCAGAACGTACTACAGAGCTTGCATTTGGAAAAGCGATATCAAAGGTGATATCTGGTTGTTCTATTTCACCCTGAAGATTAATAATTACTTCAACAGGGATTTTTCTATTTATTGATGGGTTTTCAAGTAATACGGCAGGATTCGCATTTAAGGCATAAATAGCACTAACATCTAGTTGAGCATCAGTAGGATCTCCATTCCAGTTAATACTACCTCCCGATTCTACATTGAAAACTTTTTGTACGAGGCCGGCGTATTTAAAATTATAAACGCCTTCATAGACCACAAAGTCACCCCACATATTAAATTTACCATTGGTATTGATCTCCAATAATAAGTTTCCAGAACCGCGGCCTCTTAGGGTGCTCCCACTGGTTTGATCTACAACTACTTCAACTTCAGCTTCATTGGTGATATCCAAATCAAAAATAAGTTCAACACCTGTAACTTCAGGCAGTTCTATATTTTCTCCGGCTTCCCGGGCGGCTTTTTCTTCAGGACTTAAAAAATGGATATAAGAATTATCTCCAACCGATTCGGTGTCGCTTAATGGAATTTTAAAAACCGTACCTCGTTCTGTCCTTGCGGTAACATCTATAACCAGTTGGTCTGTAGGGCCAGCAATACTTGCATCGCCACTTATAAAAGCAGTTCCGTAATAAAGAGCATCTTCATCGCCTTTGGTATCTAAAACCAAAAGTCTATTGGTATCTATATTTAGATCCAGGTTCCATTCTTTAAAATTTTCGTGACCTATACTTCCGTTAAGTGTACCTGTTGTTTGGTATTTGGTGTCTACAATTTCTACTTCATCAAAAACAAATTCCTGTTGGTTTAAGTTTACTACAGCATCATCGTTAAAAGCAAGATCAACATTAAGATAGGGAATTTTCAAACCTGCATTTTCCAAACTTATATTTCCTGAAAAATCCGGATTTTTGTAGTTTCCTGCAACCTTTGCATTTCCCGATGCCGCTCCCCTAATATTACTAATCACTTCTCCTCCCAGGGGACTAAACGCAGCAAGGTTGAAATCTTCAAGATCTACACCCATATCAATTGTAGGGTTGCTTTTACTCACATCTATATTTCCTATTGCACTTAAAGATTCATTGCCATTTTTCCTCAAATTGGCGTTTATTTCATAATTGGTTAGGTTTTCATTTCCTTCAACATTTAGCACCAGATTACCCAACAAATTATCATTGATATCTAATGAATCTATTTTTAAATCGGTATTTGGATAATATGCTCCATTTTCCTGCAGCAAATCAAGTTTGCCATTTAATGTGCCTGCGAGACGAAGACTATCTATATGTGGCGTTATTTTACCGATATCTACTTCGTCAAATTCCATTTTAAAATCTTTATAAGTACTATCGCGCATTTTTCCACTAAGCCGAATTTCTTCATTTTCATGGCTCATTACCAGGGAATCTATGGTGATAGCCTTAAAATCAAGATCAAAAACAATCTTATTTTTTTTATTGCCTTCCTCATTTAAATACCAGGTATTGTTTTTAAAAGTAAGGTCGGAACGCTGGATCCCTACAACCGATTTGTTGTTTTCATTAATGGTGTGAAAGAGATTAACATTGAAAAAATCTTCGTTATTTCTCCCGCCCTGGAATTCAGATCTTATAAAAAGCGTATCTCTTTGGGTTACATTTATAAAGCTAAATTCGGAAAAATTATAAAAGTCGGTAGAGACACTATCGGCCTCAAAATAAGTGTTATAGATAGGATTTGTGTTATCTACATTTAGATTAACTGTTTCCATCATATTCCCGAAAAGGTCTATTTTGGGAGATCTGAAATTCACTTTAAATTCAGATTCATCGGAAGCTATTTGGCCACGAATAAATGTATTTGGAGCCAGGTTAATTTTTGGATAAAAAACTTCTACAATTTTATTATAGATATCAAAATCAAATTCCAGGTATTGATTGTTAGTAATTGTTCTAGGCTGGTAATTGGTATAAATACTTCCAAGGGAATTTTCTATTAAAGGTCTTATTTCTGAAAGTATAAAATCTCCTTTAATCTCACCACTAATCACATCTGGAGAGTTTATACTCAAAGTCCTTACGGGACCTTCAAAACTGGAAGTGATATTGAAATCATCGAAATAATAGAGATCATTTTGATTTTGGTAGGAAGTATTCAGCAATAAAATTTTACCAAAAGCATCATCTATACTTGTTCCTTTCATATTCATGATTACATCTCCCTTAAAAATAGAAAGGCTGTCGCGGGATACGAAATTAAGTGCATTTAGATCGGCATAACCTACAGAAGCTTCAAAATCGTAAATATTTATATCTTCAGAAAGATCGGCTAAACCGTTAAACTCCATTTTTAAATTAGGATCGTTGGCCATTAATAATCCATTAAAAACCGGATTTCTTAGATTTCCTATAACCCTAATTCCCTGGTATGTATAGTTATTAAATTGCAATTTAGAAATTTGTCCTTTTAATTCAGCATCCAGCGTTTCTGCGTCGAAACCGGTTCCATCTATATCCAGGTTGAAGCTTGTTTTTCCAAGGGTTTCATTATTGGCCAGTTTTCCAATATTTACCTCTTCAAAAATAAGTTTTCCGGTATAGGTTACGCTTTGGGAATTATCAAATCCCCGTAAAATTAAATCAGCTTCAGCAGATCCTAACTGCGTGTTTATTATCACATCGGCATCCAGGTTAGAACCGGTAACAATTGCGTCTCCCTGCATTCTCAAGTTACCGAACTCACGTAAGGTTTCTGGAAGCTTTCCTCTTAGATCACCTGGGAGTAAGTTAACCAGATCGTAATAATTGGTAGTAAATTCATTAAAATCGCCAGTTAGTATAAAATCTTCGCCACCGTCTGAAAAAGCACCTTCAATATTAACATCACCCGCAATTCTACTGCGATCCATACCGGTTAATTGAAGGTTAGGAAGATTAAAACTATTAAGCGTGCCTTCAAAATCGGAATTCAATTGCATAATTTGATCATCGCCAAATTCAGCGTAGAAAGCCTGAAGATCTGTGCTGGAAATAATGCTTTCGGAGAAAGTTCCAGTAATCTCTACCTTATTCACAAAATCAGAGAAATCTTCGGTTTTATAATTGAACTCAAGATTAGCATTAACAAGCGATTGGGGAGTTTGAAGTCTAAGGTCATCAAAAACCATATGCTGAGGGGAATATGAGAACCTAGTGCTTAAATTATCTATATCAAGTCCGCGTTTCTCCTTTCCTTTTAAGCCTTCAATAATTACGTTTACTTCCGGGCCTTTTATTTTTAAATTTCTACCGTATATATTGAGACTATCAAGTACAAGGAAATCAGGGTTTTCGCTATTTTCATTAATAAAACTATAATTTCCATTGGAAATTTCTACCCTGTCGACCAGTAGTTCAAATTGCGTTGAATCTCCGGTAGGCTGGCTGCTTAATTTTTCAATAAACTTTCCAAGGTTATCCCTGTCTTCTCCCTTGTATTTACGCATGTTAAGTTGTAGTCCTTCTAAATAGGTGTTTCCCAAATTTGGATTACTGCTAAGCAGGTTAGCAATGCCCGGTAACGAAGTGCGTAATTCTTCAGAAAAAATTAAGGTATCTTTATGATGATCTTCAATATAAATTCCGTTAATTTTCACCCTTCCGAAGTAAGTTAAACTTACCCGGTCTATAGAAATATTAACGTTATTTTTTTCGTTGAGCGAAGAGGTGATACGGTTTGCTACCCCTGTTTGTACCGCGGGAATAGAAAAAATTATCAAAACAATGATAAAAAGCAATAGCAGCGCAACCACTGTTCTAGTTAGTATTTTCCAGAATTTTTTGATACGCTTTTATATTTTAACTTTGTACACAATATTAACAATTTCTATGCCCCTTATTTCATAATGGCTTCACAAAATATTTATATATTAGGGATCGAATCTTCCTGCGACGATACAGCCGCAGCTGTATTACATAACGGTAAAATACTATCTAACATTGTCGCTACACAGGAAGTACATCAACAATACGGTGGGGTGGTTCCAGAACTGGCTTCCAGAGCACACCAGCAAAATATAGTTCCGGTAATTCATCAGGCCATAGCTAAGGCAAATATCGGTAAAAAAGATATATCTGCAATTGCATTTACACGCGGTCCAGGTCTTATGGGATCTTTACTAGTTGGCACCTCTTTCGCTAAATCCCTGTCATTGGGATTAGGTATTCCGCTTATTGAGGTTAACCATATGCAAGCGCATATTTTAGCACATTTTATTGAAGAGGAAAATTTTAAAAAACCCAGTTTTCCCTTTCTAGCCCTAACCATTAGCGGTGGACATACACAAATTGTGAAAGTTTCAAATTATTTTGAGATGGAAGTAATTGGAGAAACTACAGATGATGCCGTTGGCGAAGCTTTTGATAAAAGCGCTAAAATACTAGGTCTCCCCTATCCCGGCGGGCCTTTAATAGATAAATATGCAAAAGAAGGAAACCCTAAAGCCTTTCCTTTTCCAAACCCAAAAGTTCCTGGTTTAGATTTTAGCTTTAGCGGTTTTAAAACTTCGGTACTCTATTTTATTCAAAAACAAACCAAAGAAAACCCTGATTTTGTTGCTGAAAATTTAAAAGACATTTGTGCCTCTATTCAATTTTCGATTGTTAGAATTTTAATGGATAAACTAAAAAAAGCGGTAAAGCAAACCGGAATCAATCAAATTGCCATTGGCGGCGGAGTTTCTGCCAATAGTGGAATTAGAAATGCTTTGATGGAAGCTGAAACCAAATATGGTTGGAACTGTTTTATTCCTAAATTTGAATATACTACCGATAATGCGGCGATGATAGCCATAGCAGGGCATTATAAGTTTTTGAACCGGGATTTTTCTGATTTTTCTATTACCGCACAGGCACGCTATAAATTCTGATCAATGCAACTTTTCTATACCCCTAATATTGAAGAAACCGACAAACAAATTATCTTTCCAAAAGATGAAAGTCGGCATATAGCAAAGGTTTTGAGAAAAAATGAAGGAGAAACCTTAAAAGTGACAAATGGAAAAGGGTTTTTATTTACAGCAGAAATAATTGAAGCGAATCCTAAGCAGTGTTTAGCTAAGATCATAAAGGTTGAAGAAGAATCTTCTAAATCTTATCGCTTACATCTTGTAGTAGCGCCAACCAAAATGAATGATAGGTACGAGTGGTTTTTAGAAAAAGCAACCGAAATCGGTATTGATGAAATCACTCCTGTAATTTGTGATCATAGCGAAAGAAAAACCATAAAACTAAATCGTTACGAAAGGGTTTTACAAAGCGCAATGAAACAATCTTTGCATTATAGCTTACCTGTTCTTAATGAGGCGATTAGTTTTTCAGAATTTATGAATCTTAAATTTGAAGGTCAAAAATTCATCGCGCATTGCGAAGAAGATATGCCTCGAATTTCATTAAAAAACGAAGTTAGATCAAATGAGGAAGTCACCGTTCTTATTGGTCCGGAAGGTGATTTTTCACCTGAAGAAATTGAACTGGCATTAGAAAAAGAATGGGTTCCCGTAAGTTTAGGCAACAGCCGTTTAAGAACAGAAACCGCGGCCATTGTTGCCTGCCATACTATTGCAATAATTAACCAGGATTAGCTTAGACTACGCTATTTTATTGATATTTTTACACCTATGTTGAGTTTGAATAAATATATCCTGCTATTTCTTTTTCTTGGATCTTGTCAATTCCTGGAAGCTCAGGAGATCGCGCTATTAAAATATAATGGTGGTGGCGATTGGTACGCCAATCCTACTTCCCTACCCAATCTTATAACTTTTTCCAATAATAATATCGGTACAAGTATTAAAAATAAACCTGTTACAGTGACACCCGGTAGTTCAGACATTTTTCAATATCCTTTTGTACATATGACGGGACACGGAAATGTGATCTTTGACCAGGAAGAAGTCCAAAACCTTAGGAATTATCTTCTAAGCGGTGGGTTTCTGCATATAGACGATAATTACGGAATGCAGCAATATTTAGAAAAAGAGTTAGAAAAAATATTTCCCGAGAAAAAACTGGAAGAATTACCTTCAAATCATCCCATATTTTCCATAGCTTTTAATTTTCCTGGCGGTTTACCTAAAATTCACCAGCACGACAATAGACCGCCACAAGCTTTAGGTATTTTCCATGAAAATAGACTGGTTTTATTATTCACTGTAGAAAGTGATCTCGGCGATGGCTGGGAAAGCCCCGAAGTTCATAACGATCCCGAAGAAGCGAGGATAAAAGCACTTAAAATGGGAGCAAATATTTTAAAATACGTCTTTGAAAATTAATGGAACAACTCTCTCATTTCGATGATAAATTCAGCAAGGAGAAATTCCCAATAACCCTGGTGTTAGACAATATTACGGGAGAAGCAAATATTGGAAGCATTTTTAGGCTGGCCGATGCTTTTAATATTGAAAAAATAATTTTTTCAGGAATTGAGCCTAACCTCGAAAGCCGAAGACTTCAAAAAACCTCCAGAAGCACCCATAAAACAGTGAAATACGAATTTATTGATAATGCCATTGGTTTTATCAAAAATGCCAAAACAAATTCTGAAATATTTTCCCTGGAAATAACTTCAGCCAGTATTCCCATAGACCATTTTCAATATTCCGGAAATAAAAAAGAAATTATCCTTATCCTTGGGAACGAAGCCTCAGGCATAAATAAAGAGTTTTTGGATATTTCAGATAAACATTTACACATCAATATGTTTGGGCAAAATAGCAGTATGAATGTTGCGCAAGCCACGGGAATAGCCTTGTATGAAATATCAAAAACAATATCGGCATTCGATAAGAAATAATATATTTACCTCGTGAATTCAAAATCAATTACTTTAGGAATCTTAAGAGCTACAGGAATAATGGTTGGCATTATTCTTTTACTCTATTTTTTATATGAAATCCAATCGGTATTGGTTTATATCGCTATTGCAGCGGTTATATCTTTGGTAGGTCGCCCGGTAGTTATCTTTCTAAGGCAGCGCCTAAAAATACCCAATAGACTTTCAGTGGTTCTGGTGCTTATTCTCGTATTAGCCATCTTTGCAGGGATTATTCTCGTTTTTGTGCCAATTGTTATCGAGCAAAGTCAATATTTGAGTAGAATAGATATGGATGCTTTTAGAAGCGATCTTAACGAATTAAATAGCCAGGTAAACAGCTATTTAGGTGTAGAAGAAATTAATTTAATCGAAGGACTAAAGCAGAGCGAATTTGTTAGAAATTTTGATATAACCGCGGTGCCCCGACTTTTAAATAATGTTTTTGGAATTTTGGGAGCTACTTTAATCGCTCTTTTTTCCATACTTTTTATATCATTCTTTTTACTGAAGGATAGTAAATTGATGTTGAATAGTATCCTGGTTTTTGCAAACCGTGGAGATGAACAGAAATTCCAGCGTGTATTTAATAAAATTAAAATCTTATTATCAAGGTATTTTGTAGGACTAACATTGCAAATCACTGTTTTATTTGTGCTATACGCTATTTTACTTAGTGTTTTTGAAATTAACAATCCTATTGCCATCGCATTTATTTGCGCGTTTCTAAACCTGGTTCCGTATTTAGGGCCTCTTTTTGCCGGAATTTTAATGGCACTTTTTGTAATTTCCAGCAACCTGGGAGCAGATTTCCAATTGATTATTTTGCCAAAATTAGGCTATATCATGTTGGGCTATTCTATTTGTCAACTTATAGATAATATGATCTCACAACCAATGATATTTGGTGCCAGCGTTAGATCACATCCGTTAGAAATTTTTCTCATTATTCTGATTGCAGGAATTATTTTTGGTATTACCGGAATGGTTGTAGCAGTTCCTTTTTACACTGCGTTGAAAGTGATCGCCAAAGAATCTTTAAGTGAATACAAGATCGTAAAACGACTTACACGAGACCTTTAAACTATTATTTTGAATAAAGCCTTATTAGATCCCCAAGTTCAGGAGTTTTTAAGGAAGAATCTGAAAATGTCTCCTGCTGAATTAGCGCTTCGCGGAAGCCCTTTTCCCGGTATTTCTTCTTCAGAACTGGCGCAACAGTTAACCGGAATACAAAAGGCTGAAAAGAAGCTACCTAAGTGGTTTGAGCACACACAAATATATTATCCGCCAAAAGTTAACTTAGAACAAACATCCTCTGAAACTACAGCAAAATATAAAGCTTCACTTTTAAAAGGTGACAAATTAATAGATTTAACCGGTGGACTGGGAATAGATGATTTTTATTTTGCCCAGAACTTTAAAGAAGTAGTTCATTCCGAATTAAATACTGAATTATCTAAAATTTCTGAACATAACCTGAAGAAATTAGGCTGCGAAAATATTAGTTTTAAGAATCAAAACAGCATCGATTTCCTTGAGGATACGAAATTAAAATTCGATTGTATTTATGCTGATCCCTCCAGACGTGATGATTCTGGCGCAAAAGTCTTTAGGCTGGCAGACTGTTTACCAAACATTCCCGAAAACCTGGAATTACTTTTTTGTAAATCAGATATAATTCTTATCAAGACCTCTCCACTACTCGATTTGCAGGCGGGAATTTCAGAATTAAAATTTGTAAACGAAATTCATATTGTTGCAGTTAATAATGAGGTGAAAGAATTGTTGTGGTTATTGAAGAAAAAAGAAAGTTCCTCTCCTAAAATTAAAACCCTGAATTTTACCAAAAATGGGATTGAAGAGTTCAACGGGAATTTTAATAAAGGTGTTTCTGATGTTAATTATTCTCTGCCAAAAGATTTCCTATTTGAACCTAATTCGGCAATTATGAAAAGCGGATTGTTTGAAGAAGCAGCTGCACAAACTCAAACCTCAAAACTTCATCCTAACTCCCATTTATATACATCAGATAGAAAAGTTTTTTTTCCTGGTAGAAAATTCAAAATAACTGAAATACAAGAATATAAGCCAAGTGTATTAAAGAAAAAATTGAAAAATTATAAAGCAAACATTAGCCTTAGAAATTTCCCCGAAAGTGTAGCGATACTAAGGAAGAAGTTTAAAATAAAAGACGGTGGCAAGAACTATCTATTTTTTACCACCAATATAAATAATGAAAAGATCGTGCTTTTCTGTGAGAAGGTTTAGGCTTTATTCTGGAGTCTGTCTTTCACGAATTCTACCTTAGTTTTACCATGAGGTGTTGGTTTACCCTCTTCATCTAAAGTCACCATAATAACTTTATCTATGGTAATTATTGTTGAACGTGTCATTTTGTTTCTAACCTCACATCTTAAGGTTAAGGAAGTAGTACCGAATTTTATTACTTCTATACCAATTTCTACAATATCACCTTGTTTCGCAGAATATTGAAAATTAATTTCACTCATATATTTAGTGACACATTTTGAATTTTCTAATTGAATAATACTGTAAAGCGCGCATTCTTCATCTATCCATGCTAATAACTTACCGCCAAATAAGGTGCCATTCGGGTTTAAATCTTCGGGTTTAATCCATTTTCTAGTGTGAAATCTCATCTTTTTATTTTTAAAAGTAACTAATAAAAATGGGCTGGTAAAAGCTTTAGAAAGATTTACCAGCCCCATAAAATTTAGATGTGTTATTTCAAAATCTACTAAAAAAGGTAGTCACAATTTTAAAAATCTACAAATAGTTTTTTGCCGCTTCAATAATCTCAGCGTGATCAAAAGCAAGTTGAGGCAAATTATCTATATTCACCCAAGATGCTTCTGCCGCATCATCTCCGGCACTAAGATCTTCTTCGTTAAATATTCTGCTTACAAAAGCTATAGAAATGGTTCTTCCTCGAGGATCTCGGCCAGGAGTACCAAAAGCTCTTACTTGTTCCATAGTTTTTATAGCTACCCCGGTTTCTTCTTTTAATTCCCGTTTTGCCGCAGTTATCAAATCTTCCGTTTCATCGATATAACCACCAGGTAATGCCCATTGACCTTCAAAAGGTTCATTTTTTCTCTTTATAAGCAAAACCTTAAATTCTTTATTAGTATTACAAAAAACTACACTATCTACTGTTACTGCTACTTCTTGCTGTTTCATTTTATTTTAAAGTTTTAGGTATTTGTATATCTGTTTTAAATCTTTTATTGAATTTCTCTATAAAATATGCCGAAAGTAAAGGAGAGTCTTCCTCAACATTTTGATGTATAAAAAAGTAAACATTCTCCAGCCCTTCTTTGTGCCATTCTTCCAATTTATCTAACCAATCATCCAACCTTGAGTAATCTGTGCTATGGTTGGCTCCGTTGTACCTAATAAAGGCCGTAGGGTTGCTTAACCTCATATGAATAAGATCACGCCTTCCGGCAGTATCGGTAATGATATGTGCTACATTTCGTTTTTTTAGAACATCAAAAAATTCGTTAGCAACTGTTTCGTCGGCGTACCAACTTTCGTGTCTCACTTCTGCGGAAAGTGGAATTTCTTTTGGCCAATGCTCGAAAAAACTATCCAGTCTTTCTAAAAATTTTGGTGCAAAATTCTCAGGCATTTGCAAGAAAACCGTTCCTAATTTTTCTTTTAGCTGTAGAAGATTTTTCACAAAATCATCTGTTAACTCCTCGGTTCCATTTAAACGTTTTAAGTGACTTATTAGCCTTGGTACCTTTGGAAAGAACTTAAAATCATCATTGGCTTTTTCATACCATTTTTTAAACTGCTCTTCTTCGTACATCCTGTAAAAAGAACCGTTGAATTCTATGCTATTAAATTGTGAAGAGTAATATTTCAATTCGTCTTTTGTACCTCTTGGGTAAAAATTCTTAAGATCTTTCCTATTCCATTTAGCACAACCTATTCTCACATCTTTGAACCCTTCTTTGTTTCCTTTCTTATTGAGAATCTCAAAGGTGTCTGGATGGGTTTTAGGTAAGTTGAAATCTATGTTTTCGGGATGTTCTACTTTTCCAAACTTCATTCTATAATTAATATTTGTTAAAGTAAACCGTTTTTCTATTGGTGAATTCTTTAATCCCGTGATGTGATAATTCTCTCCCGTACCCAGATATTTTCGTGCCTCCAAATGGTAGTCTGGGATCACTTTTAACCAACTCGTTTACAAAAACGGCCCCATCCTCAAACCTTGGAACCATTTTGAGAGCAAATTTTTCATCTTCTGTGAAAATAGAAACACCAAGACCAAAACTGGAAGAATTGACTAGATCTACTGCTTCCTGATCATCTTTAAATTCGGTTACAGAAATCGCAGGACCAAAAGTCTCTTCATCAAAAACCGGCATACCTTCCTTTGCTCCAGTCAAAATTGTGGGCTCAAAGTAAGTCCCGTCGCGTTTTCCGCCCAGGATAATTTTCGCTCCTTTTTTTACTGAATTCTTAATCTGCTCTTCCAGGTCTTTCGCCAGACTTTCTTTAGCCATCACTCCTATAAATGTTTCCTCATCCATAAGATCGCCACTTTTTAATTCGCGAACCTGCCTGGTGAATTCATCCAAAAATTCTTCAGCTATATCTTTATGTAAGAGTAAACGTTTTCCCGCAATACAGCTTTGACCTGTATTTTGAAAACGAGCTTGTACACAGGTTTTAACGCTTTCAGCAATATTGGCGTCTTTAAATATTAACAGGGCATTACTTCCTCCGAGTTCTAAAACCGATTTCTTTATTTCTTCACCGGCAATAGAAGCTACACTGCTTCCTGCGCGTTCGCTTCCCGTTAAGGTTACGGCCTTTACCTTTTTATTTCTTATAATATTTTCAACTTTTTTACTACCAATTACCAGGTTTTGAAAACAATCTTTCGGGAAACCTGCTCTTTCAAATACTTTTTGAATATTATTAGCGGATACCATTACGTTACTGGCGTGTTTTAAAATTCCGATATTCCC
>DATFJA010000184.1:0-3017 GCA_035269545.1 Salegentibacter sp. | reverse complement strand
TTTTAATATTTTATGTAAAGTCATAATTTAATCTGGTCTTAGATTCTTTTTTTGTTTTTGTAAGCTACCAACATATCGATAAGAGTGATAGATGCATCTTCCATATCGTTTACAATACTATCTATCTTAGCGATAATATAGTTGTAAAAAATTTGAAGGATAATAGCCACGATCAAACCAAATACGGTTGTAAGAAGTGCCACTTTAATACCTCCAGCAACAAGAGATGGTTGCATATCACCGGCAGCTTCAATTCTATCAAAGGCGGTAATCATACCAATTACAGTACCCATGAAACCAAGCATAGGAGCAATAGCGATAAATAAAGATAACCAGGAAACGTTTTTCTCTAGTTGTCCCATTTGTACACCACCATAGGCTACTACAGCTTTCTCTGCAGCGTCAATACTCTCGTCTGCACGATCCAGACCCTGATAGTAAATAGAAGCAACAGGCCCTTTTGTATTTCTACAAACTTCCTTAGCTGACTCTACACCACCACTATTTAAAGCATCTTCTACATTTCTAGCTAATTTCTTAGTGTTAGTAGTAGAAAGATTTAAAAAGATAATTCTCTCAATGGCAACAGCCAAACCAAGAATTAAACATAAAAGAACAATCCCCATAAATGCAGGACCACCTTCTATAAAACGTTTTTTAAGTTCCTGATGAAAACCAAGAGTTTCTTCCTCTGCCTCATCTGCGGCAGCTGCAGCCTCTTCATCCTGTACAAAATTTACGATTGTTCCAGGCAATGTGTTAACATCGTTGGCCGCATTTAGGTTTCCGGCTCCAAGCACCATCACCGCGGCGATTACCAAAATAGAAAATAATCTTTTCATTACTGTTTGTCTTAATTTAATTAGTTAAAGGGTTAAAGATATAAAAATAAATTTTTAATAAAAATTTAATAATTGTAGCAGAGAGGAAGGGATTCGAACCCTCGATACGCTTGTGACGTATACACACTTTCCAGGCGTGCGCCTTCGACCACTCGGCCACCTCTCTTTATAAACGTTTTTTAAACGGTGCGCCAAATAACGAAAAAAATTATAGTCCGTCAAGCATCTACCGTTAATTTTATGACATTTCCCCTCTTAAAGAAGTTTCAAAGATAGTTTTAAAAACTGTCGGAGACAATTCTTTCCCTAAAAGGTACATTATTTTTGCCACGGCAGCCTCTGTACTTATATCTTTTCCAGAAACCACTCCTATTTTTTTAAGCTTCACACTAGTTTCATATTGTCCCATCATAACGCTCCCCCCTATACACTGCGTTACGTTTACCACAAATAATCCTTCAGAAATTTTTCTCTGTAAAATATCGAGAAACCAATCGTCATTAGGCGCATTGCCACTTCCGTAAGTTTCCAGAACCACTCCTTTTAATCCCGGTTTAGAGAGGATATATTCTACGGTCTCTTCATTTATCCCTGGAAACATTTTTAAAACCAGGATTTCATTACTAAAGCCTGTGTGCAATTTTGTTTTTTGTCTTCGGTTAGGCGTCCATAATGCATTATAATTTACCGATAAATACACGCCAGATTCCGCCAGGGGCGGATAATTGAGAGAAGCAAAAGCCTGAAAATGCTCTGCATTGATCTTTGTAGTCCTGTTGGCCCTGTATAATTTATATTCAAAATAAAGGCCTACTTCAGAAATAACAGGTTTTCCATTTTTTTGCAAACCGGCGATTTGAATACTGGTAATAAGATTTTCTTTCGCATCTGTCCTTAGATCCCCAATAGGTAATTGAGATCCCGTAAAAATTATCGGTTTACTCAAGTTCTCAAACATAAAACTTAATGCAGAGGCTGTATAAGACATGGTATCACTTCCGTGCAACACTACGAATCCATCGTAAGTGTCAAAATTATCATTTATAGTGTCGGCGACCTTTATCCAGCACTCCACATTCATATTAGAAGAATCTATAGGGTCGTCAAAACTTAATGTATCTATTTCGTGCTCCAGAATCTTGAGCTCTGGAATATTCTGCAGTAATTCATCAAAATTAAAAGCTTTTAGGGCGCCTGTATCATAATCTTTTATCATCCCAATAGTCCCGCCTGTATAAATAAGCAGGATTTTAGCTCTTTTCTTCATAGACTGCTTCTTTATTAATTACCGGGTTGGCATACATCAATAAATAACTATTTAGCTCAAGGGGATTTTTAACATCCACCCTTCTGCTAAGACGACGCTCAAACTGCCTTTTTTCCTTATCGGAATACTTACCCGCATATGTTTCTGAATTCTTAAGCAAATCGAATGCGATATAATTAGCCGGCCATAATTTATAATTTTTATAAATATGCTCATCTATTTTGGAAGCTATTGCTTTCAATTGCGCATTTACAGAAGTATGCTCTTTCTCAATTTCCTCAAAAACCTCTTTACCCAAAACCTCTCCGGCATTGATATGTACACGACCTTTGTTGCCTAAAGCACCCTGCATAATAGAGTTAAAATCTTCGTTAGCAGATTTTACATATTCCTCTTTCATTCTCTTAGCAAGAAGTTCAGGCATTTTTAAAATATCTGTTGGATCAAATTCATAAGAGATCGCTACCGGAACAATTTTGAGCTCAGCAAAATATTCAGCCAGGCTTTTTTTGCCTTTACCCATCCCGAGCATTTTTAACACCCCTTGCTGGGTATAATCGCTTCCATCTTTAGTTCTACCTTCTCTTTGCGCCATCCAAACTGACCGGCCATCTTCTAAAAGCAATTTTCTAATATACTCTGAAAGCACCATGGAACTTTTTAACATCTCACGAGGACTGGTACCGCGTTTTACAAGAAAGTTCCTGTTCAAACGAGACAAGGCCATTAAAAAAGGCTTTTGCACCAAATTATCCCCAATAGCTGAAGCCGTCATGATAAGCTCCTGTTCATAGAGGGTAGTATTTAACAAGCAGGTATCGAGAATAATATCCCGATGATTGGAAATATAAAAATAAGGTTTATCGCTATCTAACTTATCGAAACCATCGTAAGTAAGTCCTTCGGTA
>DATFJA010000183.1:0-8895 GCA_035269545.1 Salegentibacter sp. | reverse complement strand
ATCTGGTAACCATTGGTGATGAATTCTTGGAGATTCTATTGCTTCAGCAATATTCATTTTATGATCCAATGTATTTACAATTACCTGCAATACAATATTGATAATGGCTCTGCCTCCAGGACTACCAATTACCAAAAGGGGTTTTCCGTCCTTGGCTACAATAGTTGGCGACATACTGGAAAGCATCCGTTTTTCCGGCGCTACGAGATTCGGTTTGGTACCGATTAAACCGTTGGTATCGGTATAACCGGGAATTGGATTGAAATCGCCCATTTCATTATTCAGCAAAAAACCTGCCCCTTCCACCACTATCTTGGAGCCGTAACTGTGCTCTAAAGTATAAGTGAGTGATACCGAATTCCTATCTTTATCTACTACTGAAATATGTGTGGTTTGTGGACTTTCATATTGTAAATGTGCTTCATTAAAATTAGCAGAATCGCTTACTGAAGCTGTTTTTAATTGAATACTACCTGCTAAATCTTTAGCATATTCTTTTGAGGTTAATTTTTCTAACGGCATTTCGGGATTAAAATTTGGATCGCCTAAATACATAGCCCTATCTGCAAAAGCCCTTCTCATAGCCTCGGTTAGCAGGTGCAAAGAAGCAGCAGAATTTGCGCCTTGTTTCTCAAGGTCAAAACTTTCTAAAATATTAAGCATTTCTATAACCGCAACACCTCCGGAACTTGGCGGTGGCATGGTAATAATATCGTGACCACGATAAGTTCCCTTAAGAGGCTTCACTTCTTCGGCTTCGTATTTTGCTAAATCCTCTTCAGTAATAAGTCCACCGTTTTCTTTCATGAAATCAACGATCAATTTCGCTGTTTTTCCTTTATAAAATCCATCTGCCCCGTTTTCCTGGATTCGTTTTAAACTTTCAGCAAGATCCGGCTGCTTTAGTATTTCGCCGCGTTTATAGATATCTTCTCCATTTTTAAGAAAGGCCTTTGCAGTAGCGGCATATAGATCTTCGTCTTTATGTTCCTTGACCCAGTTTAAAAATCCATGCATTCTATAAGAAGGTTCAAAACCATTTTCTGCCAATTCAACAGCCGGTTGCAAAAGATCTTCCCAGGCCAAACTCCCCATTTTTTGGTGCGCCTTATAAAGTCCGGCAACTGTACCGGGAACTCCTACCGAAAGTAAACCTTCATGATTAGAATTATCTTTAACCTTACCGTCTGGACCAAGAAACATGTTTCTTGTAGCTGCCATTGGAGCCTTTTCTCTAAAATTGAAGGCAGTTTTATAACCATCGCCGCCGTAATAAACCAAAAAACCACCACCGCCAATATTACCTGCTGAAGGTAAAGTTACAGCAAGGGCAAAAGCAGTGGCTACACTGGCATCTATAGCATTACCGCCTTTTGCCAGAATATCTTTTCCAACTTCTGAAGCCAGGTAATGGCTGGTAGCAACCATCCCATTTTCTGCCCTTACGGGAATACGGCCGGTTTGGGAAAAGGATGTAACACAAAAGCTGAAGGCCAGAAACAAGCAAACTAAAGATTTGATTTTTCTCATTTTTTAATTTATAGAATTTAGGTTATCGGCAATATTCAAAACGGATAATATTCCCTTTCAAATAAACTATCCCGGAGCAAGCTGACAAGACATACACAGAAAATAAAATTTTCAATTTAGAGGTAAGCCTCGAAATATTAATTTTAGATTATCGAGTAAACCTAAATAAAACGCCAATGAGAAACAAGCAAGAAAGATACATTAGCCGATTTTATAATTCGGATTTACTGAAGCCTCTTTAAAAACCAGTCCAAAGAATTTAAAAGTATCTTTTGCCTTTTTTGAGGCTTCGTTTATTTGAATTTCGGTAAAATCTTCAGCTTTTAATTCTTTTACAAATTTATTCCAGGATTTAACTCCATCGCGATCTCCCTTAAAGAAATGAGGCTCGGGAATTTCATTTAATGATGGGCAGTTTGGGAGTTCTTTTGAGATATACATTCCGCCCAGCGCAGAACCCAAAACCACGTAGGCAGCCCCTAGAGCTTCCTCGTAAGAATTCACTCTGAATTTCTCCTGAAATTCTTTTGAAATTAAATCATCCACACCTAAAGCCTCAAGGTCTTTCGCAAGTTTTTCAGTTTTATCTGATTGGTAAGAAGGAATAAATCTTAAAATTTCCGCTTCGGTAATTTTATAAGCTATATAATTTTGAAGCAATAAAAGTTTATAATCTTCCAGGCTTATTTCGTGAGAAATTATTCGACCTGCAAGATTTTCTTTTTCCAGATCTTCGTGAAGCTTTTTAGTAGAATCTCTAAGGTTATTCAGCATCTTCTATATCGAATTTATCCAGGTTATTTCTTATTTTTTGAATGTTTTCACGCTGCTCTTTATCGTCGGCCTTCATACTATCCAGGTAACTGTAAATTTGGTGAACAGCTATTTTATTCTTTCTTATTCGCTCTCTCAATTCACCATGTTGCACCATATTGTAAATAACCTGTTTGAAAAGAGGCTCTAATTTTGCGTCAAGGTTATTCATATGTTTTTTCAGAATAAATCCTGATGCCCCGGAAAGAATGGTGTCTGCAGCCAATTCGTCGTCTTCAAGTGCACCGGTAACAAAAATTAAGGGTATAGTTTGATCTATCGATTTTACCAATTCCATAATATCAAGCCCGGTACCGGAAGGCAGGTTGTAATCTGAAATCACAACATCTGGCAAAAAACTGGTAAATAAATTCTCAAAACCAGGCAGGTCTTTCACTACTTTTATCTCGGGTTTTTCCACAATTTTAGCAATGTGTCGCTTAATTAAAATTGCGTCGATTTCCTCATCCTCAACCAAAATAATACGCAATGGTGTAGTGATCATTTCTTGAAATTTTTACAAAAGTACTAAACTAGTTAATGCTATAAACCAACAAAAGGCAAAATACGGGATGTACCTATAGATGAAAGAAAAATGTGCTGCCTTTATCGGGTTCACTTTCTACCCAAATTTTTCCATTATGCTTTTCTAAAACTCTTGCAACAACAGCTAATCCCACACCGGTACCCTTAAAGGTATTTTGAGAAGCCCGGGAAAACACCTTAAAAATCTTATCCTGATTAATTTTAGCAATACCAACTCCGTTATCTTTTACGTAGAAAATATTCTTACCTTCTTGCAGAAAACTTCCAATTTCAATTCTTGGATTTTTTGCGTGTTCTGAGTACTTTAAAGCATTATCGACCAAGTTACTCCAAAGTTGAAAAAGCATTCTGCGATCTCCATATGTTTCTGGCAACTTCTCTTGTATTTCCAAATCTGTATCCGGAAAATTGATTTTTATATTGAAACTTGATAAAAGTTCATCCAGCAATTTGTTGGTACTGAATTTCTTCTTTTCAAGTTCTCCGCTCGTGGTTTTAGAAAATGAAAGAATATCATCTATAATACCTTCCATTCTATTAGATGCTTTTAATATAGTCTCTATAGTTTCAGAAGCTTCAGCCGGCAAATCCTTACTGAAATCTTCTTTTAAGATTTGGGCGAAGCCATTTATTCCTCGCAAAGGGCCGCGAAGGTCATGAGAAATCCCAAAGCTAAAAAGCTCCAAATCTTTATTACTTTCACTAAGATTCTTATTCAATCTGCTAATCTCTTCCTTTTGCCTTGCCAGAAGAAACTGGTTTAAATTTTCCCTGAAAGCTTTTGCCGTTTCAAGGTCGTAGTCCTGCCAACTATGGGAGACCCCTTCTAATTTTTCTGTCCACTTTGCAAACGACTTTCGTGGACTTAAACGTTGTTTCTCTTCGTTGTAGGAAACTTTTTTATTGGGATTCCCACCCCAGCTTACGGTTTCAGCTACTTCAGGCCTAAACCAGATCATAAAATTACTTTCGGCTCTTGCCAGCTTAAAACTTAAAATTCCTGAAGCTGAATTTTTAAAATTTTCAGCTTTTGAATATTGATTTTTTAAACTTTCAGTATGGAAGATAGACTCCTCTTTTCCTGCCAGAAAATCACATAGATCTATAACCTCAGCTTCATTGGGGGTTTTGCCAAAAAGTTTTATTTCATTATCTAAAATAATAGCGCCTCCGCTACTTTCCATTAGTGAAAGTAAAGGAACTGAAGCTTTTGAAAGACCTTCCACTAGAGAGTTTTCAATCTTAAGATCCTCTAAAATTTTTTGTCGTAATTCCGAATTCTCCTTGAATTTTTGATTAAAAATCCTGGTTTGAATGGTGGAAATATTGTTGGAGAAAACCTGAGTTAAAAACTTACAGGTTTCACGTTGAAAGTAATTGATAAATTTAGCCGAGTAATGGTGACAGGCCACTAAACCCCATAGCTTTCCATTTACAATAATAGCTGCGGTTAAGGTAGCACCCACCTGCATATTCTGTAAATATTCAATATGAATTGGAGAAACTCCTCTTAATGCCGAACGGGAAAGATCTAAAGGTTTTTGAGAAATGGGCGAGATCTCTGGGGAAATGGGAACCGGCTCATAATTTACATCTGAGATGATTCTTACCTTATGCTTAAAAAATAACTTTCTGGATTGCGCAGGTATATCACTAGCGGGATAGTGTAAATCTAACCAACTTTCCAGATGCTCCTCTTTTTCTTCGGCAACCACTTCCCCATTCCACTCTTCATCGAAACGATAAACCATTACCCGATCGTAACCAAAGATTCTTTTTATTAATTTAGCCGCTTTATCGCATAAAGCCGGAATGTTATTAACAGCATCCAGGCCATTAATGATACTGGTGAGCTGCTGCTGAAAATGAGTGGGATTCCAGGTTTCTCCCAAACTTTCGAAATCCAGGACAAGACTCTCTCCAGATAGATGAGGCAACATTACAAAGTAGTTGTCATTAATTTTGATCTCTTCCGGCGTAAAAATTGAATTTTCGGAAATAGCCATTTTGATTTTCTCGAAAGCAATTTCACCAATCAACTTTTCCAGGGAAGTCCCTAAAAAAGCTTTGTGAGAAATTCCGAAAAACTTTAAAGTGTTTTCACTAGCCTGGGTTACAGAGGATGTATAAGGATCTACTGCTACAATAACCCCGTGAGCCTGGGCTTTTCCAATTAAATGAATAGGTTCTTTATCACAATTTTGAGTATCCACCTTTTCAGGGTAGGAAAACTGCTCTTCACTCATATATACCTAGGCTTTTAATTTAAAATAAAAAGTACTTCCCACATTTACCTGGCTTTCTACCCAAATGGTGCCTTCGTGGAGCTGCACAATCTTTTCTACGTGTGCCAAACCAACGCCCGTACCTTCGTTAGCAGCCTTGGTTTCTTTTACACGGTTAAAGATAGTGAAAATGTTCTTTTTATCTTCTTCTGAAATGCCATATCCATTATCGGTTACAGAAAAAACCCAATGTTCACCTTCTCTGTAAGCCGCAATACGAACAACTGGGTTTCTTTCTTGTGGTGTATATTTTATAGCGTTACTAATAAGATTTTGGAAAAGCAGGCGTAATTCTACTTCATGCCCCATTATCTTAGGCAACTTACTGGCACTTACCTTTGCACTGGTATCTTTGATTCTTTTTCCAAGATCATATTTTACCACTTCTACAATCTCCTTAACGTTTACCAGACTTTTTTGGCCGTTACGACCAATTCTAGAGTGCTCCAGTAAAGCTTTGATTTGCTCAGAAAGGCGGGTTGAAGCATCTTTAATATATTGAATATAATTATTTCCCTTTTCATCTAATTTCGTAGCATACATTTTACCTAATACATCGCTACCAAACTTTATTGTTGAAAGTGGTTCCTGAAGGTCGTGTGAGCAAATGGAAACAAATTGCTCCAAATCCTTATTGGCGCGTTCCAGATCTTCGTGCTGCTGCTTTAATTGATTTTCTGCCTTTTTCAATGCTGAAATGTCAACACAGGTGTATCTTATGGTCAATACCCTGCCGTCTAAATCTTTCTCTGCAGTAGCATTTAAAATTACCGGCACTAAATCACCATTAGCCTTTAGCATGTCCTGCTCCTTATTAACTATAGCGCCTCGGCTCTTAAATTCTTTATTAGATTTTATGGCTCGAAGTTGAGATTCTTCATCATAAAAATCATAGATAGGGTTCCCTATTAATTCCTCCTTAGACTCATAACCCAGCCTGGTAACTGCCATTTCGTTGCAATGAACAATAAGCTGTGTTTGCGCATCTACGCTAATATGAATTACGGGATCTTCTTCGTAAAAAGATTTAAAACGTTTTTCACTGGCAATCAATTTCTCTTTAGATCGTTGTAATAACCCGACGTCAATAAAAGCAATCACCACTCCACTTACTTCATTATTAGAATTTATATAAGGAGAAATTCTGCGTAGGTAGTGAGAGCGATCTTTGGTTATTACTTGTTTTTCAAGAATTTTACCGGTACTAAGTACTTCTTTACAACGTGTAATGAGCTTACTTTTCCCCATACTGGAAGTAAAATGTTCTATGGGGCGACCTTCGTCTGATTCAATTAAATTAAAATGTCTTTGGATTGCCGGGGTGAATTTTCGAATTTTCAAATCTTTATCTAGAAACACCACCCCTATATCTGTACTATCCAGCAAATTATTCATATCGGCATTTAAGGCTGCCAGATCTTCTACCTTCTGAAGGTTTTCTGCATTTACCGTATTAATCTCTTCATTGACGCTTTGGAGTTCCTCATTAGTACTTTGCAGCTCTTCGTTAGATGCAAGTAATTCTTCATTTGCCGCCTGCAACTCCTCGTTACTTGTTTCTACCTCTTCTACTGAAGTTTGCAGCTCTTCCTTTGTCTCTTTGAGTTCCTCTTCAAGATCTGCAACATATTCTTTTGTTTGCGTAGTTATAGTTAATTGATCAAGCGTATTAACCTCGTTGAGATTGATCTCTTTTTCGATAAAAGTAATTACGAAACTATTACCAATATCCCGGGCATTCTGGTGGTATGGTTTTACAATTATGTCTACTGCTCTTTGTTCCCCCTGGTGCTCAAATGAAGCATCCTTATACCTAAGCTTTGCTCTATTTTTCCTGGTCTTTTTTAAGGTATTCTGGATAACATACTTTAGATCATCCCCCAACATATCAAGCAGATTCACCGAAAAACCATGAACCGGGAAATTAGCATATTTCCTAAATTCTCCAACTGCCTGCAAAATATTAAAATCTTTATCTATCAATACACTGGCGGCTCCAAAGGTCTCCAAAATTGTTTCATTAAGATCTTCTGTAAGTTTGTTCTTAACAGGGTTTGAAGTTTTCCTGTAAGAAGGAGGTTTAACTTCGCGTGTATTTGATTTTAAATTGCTTGAAGTGGTAGATTGCGAGATACTTGTATTTAATCGCTTATCAGTATTTTCATTCCGATAAATTTTTGCTGAACGATCAATTACTTTGAAATTATTTTTTTGAGAGGAAACATTTTCGCTGGTTCCCAAAACCAGGATTCCTCCAACTTTTAATGCATATTGTAAAAAATTTAATGCTTTATTCTGAATTCCGGGTTGAAAATAGATTAAAAGATTTCTACAGGCCACCAAATCCATATTGCTGAATGGTGGGTTTTTGATGATATTATGTCTTGAGAAAACAACCATCCTGCGCATTTTATCAATTACCTTATATCCATCTGGTCTACTAATAAAATATTTGAGTAGTAATTCTGAGTCTATATCGGCAACAATACTTTCAGGATAAAATGCTTCACTACCAATATCTAAATGCTTCTGCGAAATATCGGTTGCAAAGATTTTTAAATCAACACTTTTCTTTTGGCGCTCAATTTCTTCGTTGATAATCATCGCAAAAGAATAAGCTTCTTCGCCACTACTACAGGCAACATCCCATAATTTTATGACCTCCCCATCCTTTTTCTTATCTACTAATTTTGGAACAACCTCCTCTCTTAGTACTTTCCATACTTTTTCATCTCTAAAAAACTTAGTCACACCAATAAGAAATTCGCGATGAAGTATTTCTATCTCATTTTCATTATTAATCAAAAACTCATGATAGTCTGAAAGACTTTTACATTTACAAACATTCACCCTTCTGGCTATTCTGCGGGCAAGGGTTGCATGTTTATATTCCCTAAAGTCCAGTCCTGTTTTCTCGTCTACGAAACGAAGAATTTTCATTAACTCGCTTTCATTATAGTTTAAATCCCCGTCTTTAAAATGAAAAACCGAAGGAGCTTCTATAAAATTTTTGAGTTCCTGGGCCATTTTAGAGACCGGGAGCACATAATCTACCAGCCCGGTATTTATTGCGCTCTGCGGCATTCCATCGAATTTGGATTCTTCTGGATCCTGTACCATCACCATTCCATCTCGTTCCTTTATTGCTCTTACTCCTCTCGTACCATCACTTCCGGTTCCGCTTAAAATTATTCCTATAGCTTTTTCTTTTCTTTCTTTAGAAAGTGATTCAAAGAACATATCTATTGGCAGGTTTAAACTTTGGTCTTTTGGCTTATCTACAAGGTTTAGTTTGTTATTTTTAAAAGTGAGGTTGTTAACCGGTGGGATTAAGTAAATATACCCTTGTTTAATCTTCATACGATTATTAACCGCACGAATAGGTAAATTCGTATTCTTTTTAAGAAGTTCTCCCATCATGCTTTTATGGTCTGGGGAGAGATGCTGAATAACTACGTAAGCGTTTTTATCTGTTTCGGGTATGCTGTCAAAAAAAGCTTTGAGAGCTTCTAAGCCCCCGGCACTTGCACCTATGGCAATAATACGGGGTTCATCGGTTTTAAGCTTATTTTCCAACTCCGATTTAGATGGGTAGTTATTTACTTTTGTCATTCAGAAATGATTAAGTCAGACTTATATAAAATTAAACAAAGCACAAAGATCAAAAATATAAGTTAAATCGTAGAAATATGGACTCATTTGCCATTTATATTAACAAAAT
>DATFJA010000182.1:0-3448 GCA_035269545.1 Salegentibacter sp. | reverse complement strand
TTTAATAGCATTTTAGCGTCTTGGGTGAAATTGCTCTACTACTTCCCGAAGATGTTTGCGATCTACGTGCATATAGACTTCGGTAGTGGTGATACTCTCGTGTCCTAACATTTGCTGAATTGCTCTTAGATCTGCGCCGTTTTCTAATAAGTGGGTGGCAAAGGAATGACGAAAAGTATGCGGACTTATTTTCTTTTTAATTCCGGCTTTTTCAGCCAGGCGTTTTATAATGGTAAAGATCATTGCGCGCGTAAGTTTGCTTCCGCGCCGGTTTAAAAACAAGATATCTGAATCATCTTTATTTATTTTCTGGTGGATTCTAACTTCATCTTTATAGATATTAATAAACTTCTTGGTATAATCTGAAGTTGGTACCAGGCGCTGTTTGTTTCCCTTTCCGGTAATTTTAATAAAACCTTCTTCAAAATAAAGGTCAGAGATCTTTAAATCGGTTAATTCGCTAACGCGCAAGCCGCAGCCATATAAAGTCTCTAAAATAGCGCGATTGCGTTCTCCTTCGGCTTTACTAAGATCTACCGTTTCAATAAGCAGGTCTATTTCTTCCGTAGAAATGGTATCTGGGAGTTTTCGACCTATTTTAGGAGATTCTATTAGGTCCAGGGGATTATCTTTTCGGTAATCTTCAAAGATCAGGTAATTAAAAAATCCGCGTAAGCCAGATATTATACGCGATTGCGAGCGGGCATTAACTTCTTTAGCGATCTCATAAATAAATTGCTGAACAATTTCTTCGGAAATTTGGGTAGGAGAGACCTTATGTTTTTTAACGTCTAAAAAGTTGATAAGTTTCACAACATCCAACCTGTAATTGGTGATGGAATTTTCTGAAAGTCCGCGTTCTATGCGTAAATAGTTACAATAATCCTGCAGTGCTGAAGCCCATTTCATACGTTAAAGATATAAACAATTCGCTTTAATCTTAGTAATACTTTAGGTTTGCGTAACATTTTTTTAAGAAGTCTGTTCCTACATTTGCCCTTGTAACACTAACAAAAACGAACGTAATGAAAAAGTCGATTTTAATTGCAGTAATTGCCGTATTAGGTTTTACATCTGCAGCAAGCGCACAGGAATTTGTGTATTTTGGAGTAAAAGGTGGAGTGAGTTTCACCAACATGACTTCAGATGGATTCGAGGATGAAAAGAGTAGAACAGGTTTTCACCTTGGTTTACTATCTGAAATTCCTTTAAGTGAGCGTTTTTCACTTCAGCCTGAGGTGCTTTATGCCACACAAGGACTTGAAGCCGATAGATCTTTTGCTGGCCAGAATATAAATGGTGAGTATCAACTGGACTACATCCAGGTACCTGTTTTGGCTAAGTTCTATTTAGTTGATGGACTGTCTATTGAAGCAGGCCCGTCTTTTAATTTCCTGGTAGAGGAAGAATATGATTTTGAAAGCGGTATGGCTGATGCAGAATTTGATACAGAAGCCGGAAGTACTTTTGAATTTGGAGGAGCTATTGGTGCTTCATACAAATTTAACAATGGCTTTTTTGTCTCTGCAAGATACACACAAGGTTTTACCGATGTGTTTGACAGCGACAACTGGGATGATGATGCTATAAAAAATAATGGTATCCAGGCAGGGATTGGACTAATGTTCTAAATCTCTTAAGAACACCTATGAAATTAAAAAGCGGAGGCCCTGGGCGCTCCGCTTTTTTTATACCTGAAATCCCGTAATTTTTTATTACAGACCAATTAAATTGGTGTTTGTAATAACTTTAGGTAAGTAACCAAAAATGTATAATTATGAAACGACTAGTACTTATTTTTTGTTTTACGTTATTAGGAACCGCTGTTTTGCAAGCTCAAAGTGGATTGCGAGTTGGCGCCAATATAGGCTTGCCGGTAGGGGATATTGAAGAAGTTAGTAATTTCCAGCTTGGTGCAGATCTTGCCTATATGGTAGGGGTTGCCGATATGCTTTATGTTGGTCCTAAAGTTGGCTATACACGCTTTTTTATAGAAGATATAGATACTGAATTTGGAGATTTTGAAATTGACGATCCAGCATTTTTACCTATCGCAGCCTCCGGTCGTGTGTCTTTAATAAGAGGTTTCTTTTTTGGGGCAGATCTCGGGTATGCTGTAGGACTTAATGACGGTAATGATGGAGGATTCTATTATAAGCCCCAGGCAGGCTTTAACTTTGGTAAGTTTGGGTTAATAATTTCTTACACGGGAATTAGTGTTGACGGCGGTAGCTTCGACGCGATAAATTTGGGAGTTGAATTTGGATTATAGTTAGAATTAGCCAGCCAAAAGTACCCTTCAAAAAAACAAGGCTTCAAAATTGGAGTTTAGTTTTTCTGAAGGGTTTATTATGCATTAACTATATCTTATTTTACCTTTACGAGAACAACCAACTAATTGGGTAAAAAATGAAGATAATGATTATTAACGGTCCTAACCTTAACCTATTAGGAAGCCGTGAGCCCGATACCTACGGGAATAAAAGTTTCGAAACCTATTTTTCTGAACTTCAGTTTAAATTTAAAAATACAGAACTTTCTTATTTTCAAAGTAATACAGAAGGTGAACTCATTGATGAACTTCACAAAGCCGATAAAGATTTTGATGGGATTGTTTTAAATGCTGCAGCCTATACCCATACCTCAATTGGTATGGCAGATGCCGTAAAAGGTATAAAAACACCGGTGGTAGAAGTTCATATTTCCAATACACATGCCCGGGAAGAGTTTAGGCACAAATCTTATATCGCACCTAATGCTAAGGGAGTAATTCTTGGTTTTGGATTATTGGGTTACGATCTGGCAATTCAGAGTTTTTTAAACGAAAAATAATGAAACCAGCATGATGCTGGAAGCAAAAATTGGAAACGTACAGGAAGTTGATTGTAAACCTCTGATGTATTCATATTACAGCGCTAAATTCAAAACATGAAAAAAGCCTATCTAAATTGGAGTAGTGGTAAAGACGCAGCTCTGGCCTTATATAAGCTTCAACAGGATAACGAGTATTCGGTAGAAAAAATAGTGACCACGGTTAATACCGATTTCGATCGAATTTCCATGCATGGCATTAGATCAGATTTGCTCATTGAACAAGCGGAAAATCTTGGTTTGCCGCTGCATCAGATCAAATTACACGGGGAAGTTTCGATGGAAAAGTATAACGAGGTCATGAAAATGGAAACCAACAAGCTTATAAATGAAGGCTTTACCCATAGTGTTTTTGGTGATATTTTTCTGGAAGATTTGAAGCGATACCGTGAAAAACAGCTGGAGGAAATAGGTTTGCAAGCAGTTTTTCCGCTTTGGAAACAAAATACAGAAAACTCTTAAAAGAATTTATAAGCGAAGGATTCAAAGCGATTGTGGTTTGCGTAAATACCGATAAACTCGATAGATCTTTCTGCCGAAGAATGCTGGATCAGGATTTTTTGAATGATTTACCGAA
>DATFJA010000181.1:0-8425 GCA_035269545.1 Salegentibacter sp. | reverse complement strand
GGTTCAGAATATTTTCTGGCTGGCGCAAAGAAACCGAAAAGGAATCGTGATCCTGGTTAATAAATGGGATTTGGTTGAAGAGAAAGAGACCAATAGTATGCGTGATTATGAAGCAATGATAAGACGCGAAATAGAGCCTTTTACCGATGTGCCAATTGTTTTCATGTCTGTATTAACCAAGCAACGTATTTTTAAAGCTATTGAAACCGCAGTTACTGTTTTTGAAAATCGTAGTAAAAAAATAAAAACCCGTGAGCTTAATGATATTATGCTTCCTATAATAGAGCAAAATCCGCCACCGGCTTACAAAGGGAAGTATGTGAAAATTAAGTTTTGCACGCAATTACCTACGCCACAGCCGCAATTTGCGTTTTTCTGTAATCTTCCGCAATACGTTAGAGATCCATACAAACGATTTATAGAGAATAAGTTAAGGAAGGAATTTGATCTAACCGGAGTACCAATTTCAGTGTATTTCAGAAAAAAATAAGTTTCCTGTTAAACTTTGTAACAAATCGAGAGTCTAACTACCAATATAGTTAGTGAGGCAATAGCTTGTCTTGATTTATTCAACGTTTAACACCTATGCTCTAAATGAGAATTCTCTTTTCCCTTGCCTTGCTTTTCCTGGCAGGAAATTTAACAGCCCAAACTTTTGAAATTAATGGTAAAGTAACCGGCCCGCAGGGGGAACCGCTGGAATCGGCGACGGTTTACCTGGAAAAACCTGCAGATAGTAGTTTGGTTACCTATACTATTTCAGATAATTCCGGGTTATTTCAACTTTCTGGAAACGCTGGCCTCAAAGTCGCTAATTTACTCGTCTCTTATGCGGGATTTAAAACTCACAGCCAAAGACTGGAAATTGATGAAAAACTCAATTTAGGGACTATAGAGATGCAGGTGGCCGATAATGCTTTAGATGAAATAACTATTACTTCTTCCCGAGCTCCGGTAACGATTAAAAAAGATACGCTTGAATTTAATGCAGCTTCTTTTAAAACACGTAAAGACGCGAACCTGGAAGAATTGCTTAAAGAACTTCCCGGGGTAGAAGTTGCTACCGATGGGAGTATAACGGTAAATGGTACCCCGGTTTCCCAAATTAAAGTTAACGGGAAAGATTTTTTTGGAGACGATCCTAAAATCGCTACTAAAAACCTTCCGAAGGAATTAATTAATAAACTTCAGGTGGTAGATAGCAAAACAAAATCTGAAGAATTTACCGGAAAAGAAGGTGATGCCGAAAATAAGACGATCAATATTACCATAGATGAAGATAAGAACCGCGGGTTTTTCTCCAGGCTTACTGCGGGTGGAGGTACTAACGATCGATATGAATCGAGCGGAATTGGGAATTATTTTAAAAATGATTTTCGTGTAAGCCTTTTAGCTAGTTCTAATAATATCAATTCTTCCGGATTTTCTTTTGATGAGATCTACGATGCTATGGGCCGTAACGCTTATTCTATTAGCAGAAGTCGTGGGGGAAATTTTAGTATAAATGGTAATAATTTTGGGTCAGGGAATGGAATTACAAAATCTGATAATGCCGGCTTTAGTTTAGTAAACGAATGGCCGCAGGAAACCGAACTTTCCTCTAATTATTTTTATAGCCGTGCCGATAATATAACCGAAACCAAAACCCAAAGAGAAAACATATTACCCGATAGAAGGTTCTTTAATAATTCAGAATCCAGCAGTAATCGGATTAATAATAATCACCGTTTTAGTATGGGTTTTGAAATTCAACCAGATACCTTAACTCGAATTTCGGTAAGGCCAAATATTAATACGAATAACGGTCGCTCTTCTAACCAGGCTTTTACAGAATCGGTGGAAGAAGATGGAACACCTATAAATACCGCTTTAACCGATAATTATTCTGAGGTACATAGTGTGAATTTTTCTAATCGATTGAATTTCACACGTAAATTCGGTAAAAATGGAGGGTATTATAGCCTGAGTTTCAATAATCAAAATAACACCCGTTCCCAGGACAATAATTTCTTTTCTGAAAGGGAAATTTATAATGAGGAAGGGGAACTGGTAAATACAAATATCCAGGATCAATTCATTTCGGAAGAAAATAAGGACGATAATTATGGTATTGATCTAGGTGTCCGTTTCCCTATTACTGAAGAATTAATGTTAGATGTAAGCTATGATTTTGATAAAGAAGATGGTCGAAATGAACGCCTGGTCTATGACGTCAACGAAGAAGGCGATTATACCCTCCTTGACGATGAATTAAGTAACGATTTTATTTCTGAATCTTTTGAACATCGTCCAAGTTTAGGACTGGTTTATAATGATGAAAAGCTAAGAGCCAGTCTTTCCGGAGGTTTTCAAAGTATTCAGTTGAAAAACCAAGATGTTTTTACAGAAACCAAAATAGATAATACTTACGAGAATGTGTTTGCGAATGCTTATTTGAGATATAAATTATCACAAGGTAAATCTATTTATTTTAATTATAACAATTCCTGGGATACTCCTTCGCTTACTCAATTACAACCGGTTACCAATACTATAAATCCGCTGAACATTATTACCGGTAATCCAGATCTTAGACCGGCTTTAAGGCACAGGTTTTATTTCAACTTTAATAATTTCGACTTCAAAACCCGTTCAGGATTTTACGCTTATTTGGGAGGGAATTATACAAATGACCAGGTGGTAACTCGTAGTACTATAGACGAGGATTTAGTAAGAACTACTACATATACGAATGTAGACGGCGCTTATACCTACTTTGGTGGTGGAAGTATGGATAAAACCTTTAAGCTTGAAAAAGAAAGTTCTATTAAGCTTAGAGGTGGAGTTTATGGAAATTTCAATAAAAATATAGGTTTCACCAACGAACAACGCTTTTTTTCTAAAACCCTGAACTTAACTCCAAGTTTGAGTCTTGAATATAATTTTAGAGACCTGGTTACCTTAGAACCTTTTTATAGTGTAGAGTTTGTAGATGCTGAATACAGTTTTAATAACAGGGAAGAGAATTATAAGAATCAGAACATCTCTCTTGCGCTTACTTCTTTCTGGCCGGAAAAATTTGTGATAGGAAGTGATATCTCGTACCAGTCTATTGGAAATGCTTCGCCTGGATTTGAGAATTCATTCTACTTGTGGAATGCCAGTTTAGGCTATGAAATTCTGGGAGATAAGGGTACGCTAAAAGTTAAAGTATTCGACTTGCTGGATCAAAATATTGCAACCCGAAGATTTACCGGTGATGATTTTATTCAGGATACGCAGGAGCTTGTTTTAGAACAATATTTTATGCTGAGTTTTACCTATAAAATGAGCAAGTTTGGTGGAAAAGATCCTAATAATAAGAGAGGGAGAAGGTAGATTTAATTTATCTTGATATTTGCTCCCCTCCTTGCAAGGAGGGGAATGAATGCAGCAGCGCTGAAGAAAGGGGAGGTTTCACATTCCAATTTATTTTTTGAAAATATAACCCCTCCGGCCTGCGGCCACCTCCCCTTGGAAATAAGGGGAGGAGCTTTATAATGAGATCAAAAAATCATGTAAACTGAAAACTGTTTTACTGCCCACTGCCTACTGAAAACTGAGCACTGAAACTACCAACTTCCACCGGCACCGCCTCCTCCGAAGCCTCCTCCGCCGAAACCGCCACCAAAGCCGCCTCCGCCGCCAAAACCTCCACCAGAGCTGCCTCCGCCAAAAGTACCACGCCCAAGGGAGCTTAAGATAATAGCATCTAAAAAAGTATCGCCTGCACTTCTTCGGCCACCGTTGCGACCACCGCCACCACGCCGTTTAAAAAACGAAATAATTATGACTACAAAAATTATAAGGGTAACAACTCCCCGTATAGGAAAGCTTCTCTCTGATTTTCGGGATTGTGGGGTGCCTTCAAAAGTACCCGCTAATACCTGGAAGATAGCAGTAGTTCCTGCATCCAATCCTTGATAGTAACTCCCGTTTCTAAACTCGGGGAGAATTACCTGCTCAATTATTTGCCGGGTACGGGCATCGGTCATATACTCTTCAAGCCCATAACCATTTGTGATCCAAATCTTTTTATCTTCTTCAGCTACAATAACCAGTAAGCCATTATCTTCTGCACTTTGCCCAATTCCCCATTCATGTGCCCATTTGACTGCATAATCACTTTGATTTTCTCCTTGAAAGGAATTAATACTGGCGACTACAATTTGGGTAGAAGTTGTATCCGCATAGTTAACCAGCTTCTGCTCCAACTGCTTTTCTTCCGAAGAAGTTAAAATATCGGCTTCATCATAAACACTGGTTTCTTCCGATGGTTTGGGCGGAACATCGCGCTGTGCATATATAAATCCCGAAAAAACGAGGAAAAACAGAAATAATAATTTGAATCTTCTAGTGAATTGTGGCATTTATCCTTTTGAAATTTCGTTGGAGAGTTCGTCCCGGGTGTCGTCGCTATACGGGAAGTGCTTTTTAAGCTGCTGGCCTGCGGTTAAAATACCATTTACCAGGCCTTGCTTGAATTCTCCTTTTTTAAATTTTTCTACAATGGCATCTTTGGTGCTTTCCCAAAAATCATCTGGAACTACATCATTGATACCTTTATCACCATAGATCACAAAATTATGATCTTCTACAGCAACATAAATAAGCACTCCGTTATCCTGCTTGGTGTTATCCATCTTTAGCATATGAAAAACTTCCATAGCGCGATCAAAAATATCTTTTTCGCCTGTAGTTTTTTCCATGTGAACCCTTACCTCGCCAGAGGTATGGCTCTCTGCTTTCCTAATGGCTTCAATGATCTCTTCTTCGTCTTTTTTGCTTAAAAAATCTTCAACTTTGCTCATCTTGCTTAAAAATCAAATTCAACATCGGGGGCATTTTCTGCACCTTCTTCTGCTTCAAATGGTGGTTTTCTTTCAAAACCGAACATTCCTGCAAAAATATTATTGGGGAATTTTCTAATATAGGTGTTGTATTGTCTCACTGCTTCGTTATAACGGTTTCTCGCTACACTTATACGATTTTCAGTTCCTTCTAATTGAGATTGTAATTGAAGGAAATTCTGATTGGATTTTATATCGGGATATCTTTCAACAGAAACTAAAAGTCTTGATAATGCTGAAGATAATCCGCCTTGCGCCTGCTGGAACTGCTGAATTTGCTGGGGATCAAGATTCCCGGCATCAACATTTACCGAAGTGGCCTTGGCACGTGCTTCAATTACATCGGTAAGTGTTCCTCGCTCAAAATCGGCTGAACCTTCAACGGTCTTCACTAAATTTGGAATAAGATCACTTCTTCGCTGATAGGCATTTTCAACATCTGCCCAATTCTTCATTACTCCCTCTTCCAGTTCTACTGCTGTGTTATTTACTCCTGCCGTTAGACTATAGACTATTATACCTAGAACGACTATAACAATTACCGGGATTAACCATTTTTTCATTTCTATAACTGATTTTTTAGATTGATTAGTTTTGCTTTTACTCCTTCCAACTTACGAATTATTTCGAAGTTGCTAAGGGTTTTGTGTTTTTCTTCTTTTAAATGTGTTTTCGCACCTTCAAGGGTAAATCCTCGTTCTTTAACCAGGTGATAAATAAGTTCTAAATTCTTGATATCTTCCGGGGTGAATTTGCGATTTCCCTTGGAATTCTTTTTCGGCTGAATTACATCGAATTCCTTTTCCCAAAAACGAATTAAGGAAGTGTTTACCTTAAAGGCCTCAGCAACTTCGCCAATTCCATAATATCTTTTATCGGGTAAGTTGAGATGCATTAATCCAGAGATTGGTTTTCTTGTTGGGCTTTTTCCAGAACCTTATCAAATTCTTTCGGAGAAAGGTTTCCGTAATAGAAATTAATCGGGTTGATTCGCTTTTTGTCTTTAAAGATCTCGTAATGTAAATGCGGCGCCTGAGATCGGCCGGTGCTGCCAACATACCCAATAATATCGCCACGCTTTACCCGCTGGCCAACTCGAACATTATATTTGTATAAATGAGCGTAAAGGCTCGTATAGCCATAGCCGTGATCTATTCTAATATGATTACCATAGCCTGTAGATCTATTATCGGCTCTTTTTATTCGCCCATTCCCTGTAGCGTAAACCGGTGTGCCTCTTGGAGCAGTAAAATCCATACCATAATGAAATTTTCTAACCTTGGTAAAAGGATCTGTCCGCCATCCATACCCTGAAGCTATTCTACTTAAATCCTCGTTTTTCACTGGTTGAATAGCAGGAACAGCAGCCAATAAACTTTCTTTTTCTTTGGCCAACTCGGCAATCTCATCCAGGGATTTAGATTGCACTACCAACTGTTTGGTGAGGATATCCATGCGTTTGCTGGTTTCAATAATCAATTTAGAATTATCGAAACCTTCCAGGTCTTTATAGCGGTTTATACCGCCAAATCCTGCAAGTCTTTGCTCTTCAGGTATAGGATTAGCCTCAAAATAAACCCGGTAAATATTATTATCTCTATCTTCAATATTAGCCAGTACATTCTGTATCTGATTCATTTTTTTATTTAGCAGACCATATTGTAACTCCATGTTTTGAAGTTCGCGTTTTAAAGCTTTTTCTTTAGGGGTTTCAATTTGCGGAATGTTCAAATAAATAACCAGTAAAAGAAAACCGGCCAGGAAGGATCCTAAGATACTAAGCATTACAATCCCCGTTCGGCGGCCTTTTCGGCGTTCGATTTTTTTATAAGATTGCGTCTCGCTATCGTAATGATATTTAACCTTCGACATGAGTCAAATTTATGCTATTTTTGCCAACAATACTTAGCAATTACTATGCTAAGTTAAGTCTGGTAAACGAACAAATATAGGAAATTGTTTCAGCACCAACACAATTAATAATTTTAGATTAGATCAAGTAGATGAAATCTCAGGAAATAAGAAGCCAATTTTTAGAATTTTTTAAGTCTAAATCTCATAAAATAGTTCCTTCGGCACCCATGGTGCTAAAAGACGATCCCACGCTTATGTTTACCAATGCAGGGATGGTTCAATTTAAGGAGTATTTTTTAGGAAATAGCGAGCCTTCCAGCTCCCGTATCACCGATAGCCAAAAATGCCTTCGTGTAAGCGGGAAACATAACGATTTGGAAGAAGTTGGGATGGATACCTATCATCACACCATGTTCGAGATGCTGGGTAATTGGAGTTTTGGCGATTATTTTAAGAAGGAAGCCATACAATGGTCCTGGGAATTGCTAACTGAAGTTTTTAAAATTGCTCCCGAAAATCTTTATGTTTCTGTTTTTGAAGGAAGCAAAGAAGATAAATTAGGTTTAGATACCGAAGCATTGGATCTATGGAAAGAAATTGTTCCAGAAGATCGAATTGTTTATGGTGATAAAAAGGATAATTTTTGGGAAATGGGAGACCAGGGGCCTTGCGGACCTTGCTCTGAAATTCATATTGATATTCGTTCTGAAGCTGAAAAAGCCAAACAACCCGGAAAAGAACTGGTAAATGAAGATCACCCGCAGGTGGTAGAGATCTGGAACCTGGTTTTTATGCAGTATAACCGTAAAGCCGATGGATCACTGGTAGAATTACCGGCAAAACATATCGATACCGGGATGGGCTTTGAACGTCTTTGTATGGTTTTACAGGGAAAACAATCTAATTACGATACCGATGTTTTTACGCCACTAATTTCTGAACTTGAAAAAATAACGAATTCTCCTTACGGAAAATCTGAAAAAACCGATATCGCGATTCGGGTGATTGCAGATCACGTGAGGGCGGTTACTTTTTCTATTACCGATGGGCAATTGCCATTAAATACCGGTGCCGGTTATGTAATTAGAAGAATTTTGAGACGTGCCATTCGCTACGGATTCACATTCTTAGATACTAAAGAGCCTTTTATTTATAAGCTTGTTGAGGTGTTGAGTAAGCAAATGGGTGAAGCATTTCCTGAGCTTAAATCTCAAAAAACTTTATGCGAAAATGTGATAAGGGAAGAAGAGCAGTCTTTTTTAAGAACTTTGGACCAGGGCTTGATTTTGCTTGAAAATATAATTTCTGAAACCAAAGGAAAAACGGTTTCTGGGAAGAAAGCTTTTGAGCTTTACGATACTTTCGGTTTTCCTATAGATTTAACCGCACTGATTTTACGCGAACGCGGATTCGATCTTGATCAAAAGGAATTTGAAGTTCAGCTAAAGGAACAAAAAGACAGGTCTCGTGCGGCGACCCAGGTTACTGCCGGAGACTGGGAGGAAATTAAGCCGGTAAACGCTGAAGCTTTCGTAGGTTACGATCATTTAGAATCAGAAACCCAAATTGCCCGTTACCGAAAAGTGGAAAGCAAAAAAGGTGCATTATACCAAATTGTGCTTACACAAACTCCGTTTTACCCTGAAGGTGGTGGACAGGTTGGAGATAAAGGTTTTCTCGTAGATAGTGAAAACAACAAAATA
>DATFJA010000180.1:0-5877 GCA_035269545.1 Salegentibacter sp. | reverse complement strand
TTCATAGTTGTGTTTTTTTGAAAATTAAAGCAATTGATATACCATTAAAATATTAAGACAAATTGACTGGTTTTGTTCTGAAATTAACGCCAAATTGACATTCAGGTTAAAATTTGTAAAAATAATTTTGATTTGGGAAGTGGAATAAATTTATTAAGAATTAATTTTATACGAAAGAAAATTAACTATGGGATTACTAGATAAAATATTTAAAAGCGAGGGAGATGAAACTAAGGAAAAGTCAACATTTCCCTGGACAGATTTAACCGACAAGGATCAAATAACAATAGCTAAGGAAGAATCTAAATCTAAGCTTGTTGGTATATTTAAGCATTCTACTCGCTGTGGAATTAGCAAAATGGTACTAAGAAATTTTGAAAAGCAATACGAAGAAAGTGAAAATGTAAAACTATATTTTCTGGACCTCGTAAATTATCGTGATGTATCTAACGCCGTTGCCGACGAGTTAAGTGTGCGCCACGAAAGTCCGCAGTTTATAGTTCTAAATGATGAAAAAGTTGTTCATGACGCCTCTCACCAGGATATTGATGCAGCAAAATTGAACGAACTTAATTAGGTCGATAAATTCCTGTTAAAATTCTTAATGTCTTAATTTTGATGGATTTGGCTTTGTATCTTTTAAGTGGCAAACAAATAAAAATTCTAAGATGACGAAGAAGGAAGATATTAAAAAAATGGAGAAGAACTGGGAGTCCTTAAATCAGGAAGCCAAAGATAGAGAGCAAGAAGAATTTCGTGATCTAAAACAGAAGGAAGCTGATAAAAAGAAAGAATCCAAAACAAAAAAAGGTCAAAAGGAAGCGTCAAGCAGCGAAAAAGCCAGTGCTCGTGAAGAACGAGAGTTTATGGATCAGGCTCAGAAAGAAAAAACTAAAAAAGGAAACAGGAATGACTAATAAAATTGTTCCCTAAAAACTAAAAACCTCATAGAATTCTATGAGGTTTTTTAATATATCTAATTTACTCGATACTCGAGATTTAATGCTGGCAGGTAGTTTACTTTTTCTTAGGTTCAAAAACCGGCAATAACTGGCTGCTTACCTCGCCAAAACCTATTCTACGGCCCTCGCTTTGGCAGTAGCCTCGCATAATAACCGTATCATGGTCTTCGATGAACTTACGTTCGCTTCCATCTTTAAGTTTAACTGGCTTTTCACCTTTCCAGGATAATTCTAACATAGAACCATAACTATCTGGTGTTTTTCCTGAAATAGTTCCGGAAGCCATCATATCCCCAGAATTCACCGGGCACCCGTTAACGGTATGATGCGCTAACTGCTGACTCATATTCCAGTACATGTTCTTGAAATTGGTTTTCGCGAGCGGTGTTTCTTCAGCATTCTCAGGTTTTAAGGAAACCTCGAGATTTATATCAAAGCTTTTCTTACCTGTACTTTGTAAATATGGAAATAATTCTACTTCAGGTTTAGGTCCTTCAGTTCTAAAAGGTTCTAAGGCATCTAAAGTAACGATCCATGGGGAAATTGATGAAGCAAAGTTCTTGGCAAGGAATGGCCCTAAAGGCACATATTCCCATACCTGGATATCTCTTGCGCTCCAGTCGTTAAACAATACCATTCCAAAGATGTATTCTTCAGCTTCTTCTATTGGGATTGGTTCACCTAAAGGATTAGCGTCGGTTGTGATGAAAGCCATTTCAACTTCAAAATCTACTCTTTTGGATGGTCCAAAAACGGGAGTATCAGAATCTTTTGGTTTGGTTTGTCCCTGTGGCCTGTGAACAGGAATTCCACTCGGGATTATAGAAGAACTTCTACCATGATAACCTACAGGAATGTGTAGCCAGTTTGGTAATAATGCGTTGTCTGGATCACGAAACATCGTTCCTACGTTGGTGGCGTGTTCCTTACTTGAATAGAAATCGGTGTAATCGCCGACCTGAACCGGCATTTGCATTTCAATCTCATCTAGCGTAAAAAGCACACGGCTTCTATGCTCTTCGTTATCCCTTAATTTCTCATTATTTGCATCGAAAATATCGGCGATTCGGTTACGAACCAGGCGCCAGGTTTTTTTTCCGTCAGAAATAAAGTCGTTCAGGGTGTCCTGTAAAAATATATCATCGGTTAACGGAATTCCTTCAAAATAGCCCAATTGATGCAGAGCACCAAGGTCTATGGCAAAGTCTCCAATACGGGAGCCTATGGTAATTACATCGTCCCGGGTTAGGAATACCCCAAAAGGAATATTCTGAATAGGGAAATCGGTGGTTTCTGAAGTTTCCAGCCAGGTTTTTCTATTTGGGTCGTTAGCTGTAATTGGCATATAATTTTTTTTGTTTTTATTAAGAAATCTAATGAATCCAAATATATTATTTTCCTGTTATTAACCGAATGTATTTCTTACTTTTGAGGAATATTTAACGTAAACCTTTGAAATGCAACGAGACACCGAAATTTTTAATTTAATTGCGGAAGAAAAAGAACGTCAACTTAATGGACTTGAGCTAATTGCCAGCGAGAACTTTGTAAGTGAGCAGGTTTTAGAAGCTGCGGGTTCTGTTCTTACAAATAAATATGCCGAAGGCTACCCGGGGAAGCGCTATTATGGCGGTTGTAAAGTGGTAGATAAAGTAGAGCTACTGGCTATAGATCGTTTAAAAGAATTATTTAACGCTGAATATGCAAATGTGCAGCCACATTCTGGCTCTCAGGCTAATACGGCTGTATTCCATACGTGCTTAAACCCGGGAGATAAATTTTTAGGATTTGATCTTTCCCACGGTGGGCATTTGACGCACGGATCTCCTGTAAATTTCTCAGGAAAACTTTATAATCCGGTATTTTATGGAGTAGATGAAGAAACCGGACTTATCGATTATGATCAGGTTGCTGAAATTGCAGAAAAAGAACAACCTAAAATGATTATTGCCGGAGCTTCGGCCTATTCAAAAGAAATAGATTACAAAAGATTTAGGGAAATCGCCGATAGCGTAGGAGCTATTTTATTGGGAGATATTGCACATCCCGCCGGTCTCATCGCTAAAGGATTAATCAGTGACCCTATTCCGCATTGCCACATTGTAACTTCCACAACACACAAAACACTTCGTGGGCCGCGTGGCGGAATAATAATGATGGGTAAAGATTTTGATAATCCTTTTGGTGAAAAACTTAAGAATGGAAACCTCAAAAAAATGTCCAGCTTACTTAACAGCGGAATTTTTCCCGGCAACCAGGGTGGGCCTTTAGAGCATATTATCGCTGCGAAAGCTGTTGCTTTTGGAGAAGCTTTAACCGATGAATTTTTACACTATACCGTTCAGGTTAAAAAGAATGCAGCGAAATTAGCTGAACTTTTTATTGATAAAGGATTTAAAGTTATTTCCGGAGGAACTGATAACCATATGATGCTTATGGACCTTAGAAATAAAGGCGTAAGCGGAAAAGAAGCAGAGGAGGCTTTAAGCAAAGCTGAAATTACTGTAAATAAAAACATGGTGCCTTTTGACGATAAATCACCTTTTGTGACTTCTGGAATTAGAATAGGTACCGCCGCAGTTACAACCCGCGGACTTGTAGAAACAGATATGCCAAAAATAGTGGAATTTGTTGACCGTGTTATCTCTAATATTGATAATGACAGCGAACTGGAAGCTGTAAAACAGGAAGTGAAAACAATGATGGAAGGAAAACCTCTTTTTAAGATGTAAGAAAAGGTATAAATAATTATAATTGAAAAGCCATTCTTAGGAATGGCTTTTTTTTATAACCATAATATAACGAGACAAATTAAAAGAAGACTTATAGCCGGCAAAGTTTGTTTAAAAGTATCTTTGATTTTCAAATGCATCGCGATGGCCCCAACCATCATAGCGGCCAATCCAATTGCAGCTGGATCTACCAGGTTTTCAAGCCAAATTCCTGCAATGAGCATCAAAGCTAAAGTAACTTTTACAAAGCCTACCAGGTAAACTGTTTGCTCAGGTAATCCGTAAGCTTTGAACTCATCTTTCATGTTAGCGGCTTCACCACCACGGTAAACAGTACTTTTATTAAAACGCAAGAACCAAACATTAAGAATCCCAAGGCCTACGATAAGCTGTAATATAATTTTAAGTATTTCCATAATTTGTATTTTTTCTAAAGATATAAATGTTTATTGTTTAATACGAAACATTAAACAAAATATTAATAATGTTTCTTAAACTTTTGGTAAGTAAATACTTGATGAGGGTAGATCTCTTATTGCGTAAACACTTTTTTTAAGTCTTCCGATATCCTGGCGGGTTTTTTCTTTTCCTGATCCATTAATGCCCAGGTAGTCTTTGCTTCAACTAGTACTTTTTTGGTTTCGGCATTTTTTATAATTACGTGACGAATAGATTTTACATTAGAGGTCTCACCCACATATGTCTGTAATAATATTTTATCTCCCAGGAAGGCCTGTTGCTTATAGTTTATTTCGTGCTTAACTACGATCCAAAAATATTGGCGATTTTGTTCTCGTGTAGCCCGAGCTTCCCAATGTGCTTTTGCTACATCCTGCACCCATTGAACGTATTGCACGTTATTTACATGGTTTTGCTCATCTAGATGTCGTTTTTCTACTGAGAAACTTAGGTCAAATATTTCAGGAACTGCGGCCATTATTTTTCTATTACTTCTACTTCAAAAATCGTATCCCAATTTTTCCCGGTCACGTAGAGTTTTTCGGTATTTGGATTATAAGCAATGCCGTTTAAAACATGATTTTGAGGATCTAGACTTGGAAGATTTGATAATTGCTCCTGTAAGCCTCTAAAATCTATCACTCCTTCTATCGCTCCATTTTCAGGGTTTATAATAGTAACACTTGGAAATTGATAAGTGTTGGCGTATATCTTTCCATCAACCCATTCCAACTCATTAAATTTCGAGTAAATTTTTGTGTTAGTAGCTACCTGGATAAAATCTTTTTCAGCCAGGGTTTCAGCATCTAAGATCCAAATCTTTTCGGTGCCATCACTTTTATAAAGCTTTTCACCATCGTTACATAAGCCCCATCCTTCTTTACTTTGATTATACCCAAAAGTGCCGGTTTGCTTAAAGGTGTCCAGGTTGTAGATCAAACCTTCTTTTTCACGCCAGGTAAGCAAGTAAAGTTTGTTGTTAAGGATAGTGAGTCCTTCACCGAAATATGTATCCTCAAGGTTTATTTTGTTTAAAACTTCCCCGGTTTCAAGATTAAGTTTTCTTAAGGAAGAATTTCCATATTGCCCGGTACTTTCATATAAAGTGTCTTGATAAAATTCCAGTCCCTGGGTGTATGCCTGGCTATCGTGAGGATACTTCTTTACTACTTTATAGGTATAAGCTTTTGGAGCTTGATTATTGTAAATTTTCAGGTTATCACTAATCGTATCGGTTTCTCCTTCAGAAAAAACAATTGCTTCCAGTTTTTGGCGGCCTAATTTTGTGTTTTCCAAGGCAACTGAAAAAGAGGTTTCCGCAGTTAGGGTCTTCAAATATTTCTGCTGAAAAAATAAGCGGATAGAATCTATTTGCCGGTCTTTTAGATTTTCAATCGATGCCTGGATAGTTTCTCCAAGTTGAAATTCAGTCTTATTTTCGAGAGTTTTCAACTTAAAATAAGAAGTTTTTTTATCAGAATTACTTCCGCAGGAAAAAATAAATAAGCCTAATAATAACAGGCACAGGAACTTAAATTTACTCATTGATATTTTACATTAAATACCTTGCTAAAATACTTAATTCACTTCAAAAAATACTTGCGCAAAGTAGGAAAGATTGTATATTTGCAGCGGCGAGTCCCACACAACCAGCTCCTGCTGAATCCCCCAGGGCGGGAACGCAGCAAGGGTAGGCGGTCGTAGCGGTGTGATGTGGGTAGCTT
>DATFJA010000179.1:0-4191 GCA_035269545.1 Salegentibacter sp. | reverse complement strand
ACGAAGAACAATCTCTAACTGAATTGTATAATTGGATCGCAAAAGTAATGCGGTCCAATTCCTTTTCACACGAGATCATTTTTATTGACGATGGCAGTACCGATGATTCCTGGAAAACCATTGAAGCCCTTGAGGAAAACGACAAAGCGGTTAAAGGAATTAAATTTAATCGAAACTACGGAAAATCACAGGCTTTACATGCCGGTTTCCTAAGGGCACAGGGAGATGTGATCATCACCATGGATGCCGATCTACAGGATAATCCCGAAGAAATTCCCGAACTCTATCAGCTTATAAATGAGAAAGGCTACGACCTGGTTTCTGGCTGGAAAAAGAAACGCTACGATTCGGTAATTTCAAAAAATATTCCTTCAAAAATTTTTAATGCTGCCGCAAGAAAAACTTCTGGAGTAAAACTTCACGATTTTAACTGCGGACTTAAAGCTTACCGAAAAGAAGTAATTAAAAACATTGATGTTTACGGCGAAATGCATCGCTATATTCCGGTTTTAGCAAAAAATGCCGGATATTCAAAGATCACCGAAAAGGAAGTCCAACACCAGGCCAGGAAATTCGGAAAAACAAAATTTGGTGCCGAACGTTTTCTTAATGGCTTTTTAGACCTTATCAGCATTTGGTTCCTTTCTAAATTTGGCAGGCGGCCTATGCACCTTTTTGGCGCTTTAGGAGTCTTAATGTTTATTTTCGGTTTTCTTTCTGCCGGTTGGATTGGCGTATCTAAACTCTACAAACTTTACCACGGCTTACCTAATGTTCTGGTAACTTCAAACCCCTGGTTTTACATTGCCCTGGCGGTAATGATTATTGGCTCCCAGCTTTTCCTTGCAGGTTTTCTTGGAGAACTAATTTTACGCTCTAAGCGGGAAAAGGAACGTTACCTCATCAATAAAACCACTTCAAATTTATAATGCCATTAAGGCATTAATCCTTATTTTTGTTTATCTAAACTTAAAATTATGGCTCAAAATAAACCAGAAATCCTGGCTAAGGCTAAAGCCTGGCTTACCGATATATTTGACGAAGACACCCAAAAAGAGATCAACAATCTTATAGAAAACAATCCAAAAGAACTGGAGGAGTCTTTTTATAAAAATGCAGCTTTTGGTACCGGTGGTATGCGCGGAATTATGGGGGTGGGCACCAACAGGATCAATAAATATACCCTCGGAAAAAACACCCAGGGACTTTCTAATTTATTGAAAACCGAATTTAAAGGAGAAAAATTAAAAGTAGCCATTGCTTACGATTGTAGAAATAACTCTAAAGAGTTGGCACAAATGGTAGCTGAAGTGTTTTCGGCAAACGAGATTGAGGTTTATTTATTTTCAGAATTAAGACCAACACCAGAGCTTTCTTTCGCAGTTAAATACTTGGAATGTCACGCCGGTATCGTATTAACCGCTAGCCATAATCCTCCGGAATATAACGGCTATAAAGTGTATTGGCAGGATGGTGGCCAATTGGTTCCGCCACAAGACACGAAGCTTGTAGATATAATTAATAAGCTGGAGTATAACGAGGTTAATTTTAAAGCAAAGCCAGAGTTTATTCATAAGATAGATAGTGAAGTAGATAAAGCATTTCAAGAAGCTTCAGTAGAAAACGGAAGTTTTAATACTTCGTCTTCAGCTAAAGATGATCTAAAAATAGTTTTTACCTCGCTGCACGGGACGGCTTGCAAGACAAATCCGCAGATTTTAGAAAAAGCAGGTTATAAAAATGTTTTCCTGGTAGAAGAGCAAAAAGAGCCTAACGGAAACTTCCCAACGGTAAAATCTCCAAACCCGGAAGAACCAGAAGCCTTAAAAATGGCATTGAACCTCGCGGAAGAAAAGAATGCCGATATTGTTATTGGCACCGATCCCGACGGCGATCGTTTAGGAGTTGCAGTTAGAGATCTAAACGGAAAAATGATTCTGCTTAACGGAAACCAAACTATGTTAATGATGACGTGGTTTCTACTGGAAAAACATAAAGAGCAAGACAAACTTTCTAAAAACTCTTTTGTGGCTTCCACTATTGTTTCTACGCCAATGCTCAAAAATATTACCGAAAGCTACGGCGCGCAATATCACGAAGTCTTAACCGGCTTTAAATGGATCGCGAAATTGATAAAAGATAATCCAGAGCTTGATTTTGTTGGCGGTGGCGAAGAAAGCTTCGGCTATATGGTTGGTGATTTTGTACGCGATAAAGACGCTGCAACCGCTACCCTACTGGCCTGCGAGATCGCTGCGCAAATGAAAGCAAAAGGAAGTTCTTTCTACGAACAACTGTTGCAACTTTATACCGAACACGGACTTTACCGCGAAGAACTTACTTCTTTAGTGAAAAAAGGAATTGAAGGTGAGGCAGAAATAAAGCAAATGTTAGTAGATCTTAGAGAAAATCCCTGGAAAGAGATAGACGGAGAGAAAGTGGTACTTATTGAAGATTATCACACTTCAAAAGCAAAAAACCTTCAGGAACGCATTGAAGAAGAGATAAATATTCCAAAATCTAACGTGCTTATTTATTATACCGAAAATGGAACAAAGATCGCTGCCAGGCCTAGCGGTACAGAGCCAAAGATCAAATTCTATTTTAGCGTGAATTCGCAACTGGATAAAGTTGCAGATTTTGATAGTGAAAATTCAAAACTAGCCGATAAGATCCAGCGAATTAAAAATGAATTACAACTGGGCTAATCGCTCGTATTTATGACCTATTTAAAGAAGATCCTTCAGTTTGCAAAGCCATATAAAAGCTTTGCAATACTTAATATTATTAGTAACGTTTTCTACGCGCTATTTAGCACCCTGGCGTTTATCTCTTTTATCCCAATGCTTCGGGTGCTTTTCCAGGAGGAAGAGCCTATTAGCACAAAACCGGTTTGGAATGGAGAATTTAGCAGCATAAAAGACTTTGCGAACGATTATTCTAACTTTTTTCTAAATCAGCAAGTAGAAGAGCACGGTCAGATTGCTGCTTTGGTAAGTATCTGTATCACGGTAATTGTCTTGTTTTTTCTAAAAAACCTCTTTAATTACCTGGCACTTTATTTTATTGCAAACCTTAGAAATGGGATGCTTAAAGATATTAGAAACCGTATCTATGATAAGATTGTAGAATTACCGATTTCTTTCTTTTCAGAAAAAAGAAAAGGAGATTTTATTTCAAGGATCACCAGTGATGTTCAGGAAATCCAGACTTCGTTTTTAAGCATGTTAGAGCTATTTGTAAAAGAACCGCTTACGCTTATCTTTACGTTAGTTTTTATGATTGGGATTAGTCCTAAACTAACGCTTTTTGTGCTGGTTTTTCTACCCCTGGCAGGTTTATTAATTTCTACAATAGGAAAGAAACTGAAATCACAATCTACCCAGGCGCAACAGGAGAACGCTAATTTTCTAACTATTGTTGAAGAATCGCTTTCAAGCTTAAAAATTATTAAAGGTTTTAATGCTGAAGATAAATTCAAAAGAAAATTTTATAGCAGTACAGGCCGTTTAAATCAAATTTTAAATACGCTTTTGCATCGCCAGAACCTCGCTTCGCCTATGAGTGAATTTTTAGGGGTGGTGGTAATTACAATAATCTTATGGTTTGGTGGAAGAATGGTGCTTATTGACAATACGATGGACGCCTCTACTTTTATTGGTTTTCTTGTTTTAACCTACAATATTTTAACTCCGGCAAAAGCCATCTCTAAAGCAACATATTCTATTCAAAAAGGAAATGCCAGTGCAGAGCGAATTTTGGAAATACTAGAAACTGAATCGACCATACAGGATGATAGAAACGCGGTGAAGAAAGAAAGTTTTGATGATAATATTGAAGTGGAAAATATCAACTTTAGGTATGAGAAAGAGAATGTGCTGAAGAATTTCTCTATGCAGGTTGAAAAAGGAAAAATGATCGCGCTTGTGGGACAATCAGGTAGTGGAAAATCTACCATCGCCAACCTGATAACCCGTTTTTATGATGTTAACGAAGGCGTGATTAAGCTTGACGGGCATAATATTAAAGGTATTACCAAAAAATCACTTCGGAATTTAATGGGACTTGTAACCCAGGATTCTATCCTTTTTAACGATACAGTAAAGAATAATATCGCGTTAGGTAAAGACAATGCCACCGAAGAGGAAATTATTGATGCCTTAAAAGTAGCCAATGCCTGGGAGTTCGTTA
>DATFJA010000178.1:0-12874 GCA_035269545.1 Salegentibacter sp. | reverse complement strand
AATAACCTTTAATACGTAAGATTTATGTCAGTTTTAGATTCAAAAATACCTAAAGGGCCTCTAGCAGAAAAGTGGACCAATCATAAAAATGATATTAACCTGGTAAACCCGGCCAATAAGCGTAATATCGATGTTATCGTTATTGGAACAGGTCTTGCCGGAGGAGCTGCAGCTGCAACTCTTGCCGAATTAGGTTATAATGTAAAAACATTTTGTTACCAGGATTCTCCCAGACGTGCACACTCTATCGCCGCCCAGGGAGGAATTAATGCCTCTAAGAATTATCAGGGTGATGGCGATTCAGATTATCGTTTGTTTTATGATACTGTAAAAGGTGGCGATTACCGTTCTCGTGAAGGTAACGTTTATCGTCTTGCTGAGGTTTCTGGAAATATTATAGATCAATGTGTGGCACAGGGAGTTCCCTTTGCCAGAGAATATGGCGGTTATTTAGATAACCGTTCTTTTGGAGGGGTTTTAGTATCTCGTACTTTTTATGCTAAAGGACAAACAGGACAGCAGTTATTGCTGGGAGCATATTCAGCAATGAACCGCCAGATTAACCGCGGAAAAATCAAGCCTTACAACCGTCACGAAATGATGGATTTGGTATTGGTAGACGGTAAAGCTCGTGGAATTATTGCCAGAAATATGATTACGGGTGAGATTGAACGCCATTCTGCACACGCAGTGGTGTTGGCTTCCGGTGGTTATGGTAATGTTTTTTTCCTTTCTACAAACGCGATGGGAAGTAACGTAACCGCGGCCTGGAGAGCTCACCGTAGAGGAGCTTATTTTGCTAATCCTTGTTATACACAAATTCACCCAACCTGTATTCCGGTTTCTGGAGATCATCAGTCAAAACTTACGTTAATGTCTGAGTCACTTCGAAATGATGGACGAATCTGGGTGCCTAAGAATGAAGATGATGCAAAAGCAATAAGAGAAGGAAAGAAAAAACCAACTGAACTTTCAGAAGAAGAAAGAGATTATTACTTAGAGCGTCGTTATCCTGCTTTTGGTAACCTTGTGCCTCGAGATGTGGCTTCAAGGGCAGCTAAAGAGCGTTGCGATGCCGGTTATGGAGTAAATAAAACAGGACAGGCAGTTTACCTTGATTTTGCCAGTGCCATAGAGCGTTACGGAAAAGAGAAAGCTTTTACTTCGGGTAATAAAAATGCTTCAAAAGAAGAAATTACAAAACTTGGGAAAGAAGTAGTTGCTTCTAAATATGGAAACCTCTTCGATATGTATCAGAAGATCGTAGACCAGAATCCATATGAAACCCCAATGATGATATATCCTGCAGTTCACTATACAATGGGTGGACTTTGGGTAGATTACAACTTGCAGACTACCATTCCTGGCTGCTATGCCGCCGGAGAAGCAAACTTCTCAGATCACGGCGCTAACAGGCTTGGAGCTTCTGCTTTAATGCAAGGGCTGGCAGATGGTTATTTTGTACTGCCTTATACTATAGGTAATTATTTATCTGAGGATATTCGTACCGGTGAAATCTCTACAGATTCTTCTGAATTCGAAGAAACTGAGAAAGCCGTAAAAGAGCGAATTGATAAATTGATGAATGCCGGTGGAAAGAAATCTGTAGATTCCTATCATAAGGAATTAGGACTGATTATGTGGAATAAATGTGGAATGGCACGTAATGCAGAAGGACTAAAAGAAGCGATTGAAGAAATTGCAGCTTTAAGAGAGGATTTCTGGAAAAACGTAAAAGTAACCGGAAGTGCCACTTCCAAGAATGCCGAGCTTGAAAAAGCCGGTCGTGTAGCAGATTTTCTTGAACTTGGAGAATTGTTCGCTAAAGATGCATTGCACAGAAACGAATCTTGTGGAGGGCATTTTAGAGAAGAATACCAAACAGAAGAGGGTGAAGCTTTAAGGGACGATGAGAACTTTAAGTATGTTGCTGCCTGGGAACACAAAGGGAAACCTGCAGATGCTGTTCTTCACAAAGAAGAACTGGTGTTTGAAAATATAGAATTGAAAACAAGAAGTTATAAATAGAATTGAGGTTTAAGTATTGAGTAGTAAATGCTCAATACTAAATACTCACTACTCAATACTTTTAAGATATGAAGCTTAACTTAAAAATATGGCGTCAGGAAAATGCCACTGCTAAAGGAAAAATGGTAGATTATCCTGTAGATGGAATAGATGGAGATATGTCTTTTCTTGAAATGCTGGATATACTTAACGAGCAGTTGGTAGAAAAAGGAGAAGATACTATTCAGTTTGATCACGATTGTCGCGAGGGAATTTGTGGTTCTTGTTCTTTGCAAATTAACGGAGAGCCACACGGGCCAGATAAGTTCATCGCAACCTGCCAGTTGCATATGCGCTCTTTTAAAGATGGGGACACTATCTATATAGAGCCGTTTAGAGCAAAAGCATTTCCAGTAGTAAAAGACCTTATTGTAGATCGTACTGCTTTTGACAGAATCCAGCAAGCCTGGGGTTATGTTTCGGTAAATACATCTGGAAATACCGTAGATGCCAACACTATTCCTGTGGAAAAAGAAAAGGCCGACGAATCTTTTAACGCGGCAACCTGTATTGGTTGTGGAGCTTGCGTAGCAGCTTGTAAAAATGCAAGTGCTATGCTGTTTACTTCCGCAAAAGTTTCTCAATATGCTTTGCTTCCCCAAGGTCAGGTAGAAGCTACCGAGCGTGTTCAGGCAATGGTTAGACAAATGGATGAGGAAGGATTCGGAAACTGTAGTAATACAGGAGCTTGTGAAATAGAATGTCCAAAAGGAATTTCTTTAGATAATATTGCACGTATGAACCGTGAGTATCTTGCGGCTAGTACTAAAGGATAAAACTTCCTTAAATAAGAACAAATCAATCCCAAATTCTTTTTGAATTTGGGATTTTTTATGCAACTTATTCTAAAATAAAACAATGCCAGATTTTCAAAATCTTCCTTCAAAACTTCCAGCCGGGAAAACCAGTATATTTTCAGTAATGAGTGGACTCGCGAGAGAGCATCAAGCTATAGACTTATCCCAGGGTTTTCCAAATTTTGAAACCGATAATCATTTAAAGGAGTTAGTCTGTAAAGCAATGAAAGATGGTCATAACCAGTATCCGCCAATGAATGGCATTCCTGAATTGAGGGAACAAGTGGTGGCCAAAATTGAAAACTTGTACGGAAAGAAATACAATGAAGCTTCGGAGATCATCTTCACTGCTGGAGCCACCCAAGCCTTGTATTGTGCTCTCACTGCTTTTGTTCATCCGGGAGATGAAGTAATTGTTTTCAAACCGGCTTACGATTCTTACGAACCGGATATTCAGCTTGCGGGTGGGAAACCTGTTTTAATCGAATTAAAAGGAAAAGATTTTGAAATTGACTGGCAGGAAGTCGAACAAAAAATCACTTCCAAAACCAGGATGATTATTATTAATACACCGCATAATCCCACTGGGACTGTACTTTCTGAAAGCGATATGCTACGCCTGGAGAGAATTTTGAGTGATACCAATATTATCCTTTTAAGCGATGAGGTTTACGAGCATCTTATTTTTGATGAAGAAAAACATCAAAGCGCTTCAAAATTTCCTGGTTTGGCAGAAAGAGCCATTGTTTGTGCCTCCTTTGGCAAAACTTTTCATAATACCGGTTGGAAAATGGGCTATTGTGTAGCACCTGAAGTCTTAATGAAAGAAATTATTAAATTTCACCAGGCCACGGTATTTTGTGTGAATCATCCAATGCAACGAGCTTTTGCTGAATATTTAAAAGAACCGGACCATTACCTGCGACTAGGTGATTTTTATCAGCAGAAGCGAGACAAATTTCTCGAATTGATGCAGGGTTCAAAATTTAAAGGAACACCTTCTAAAGGAACCTATTTTCAGGTGATGGACTACTCTGAAATTACCGATGAACACGACGTGGATTTTGCAAAAAGATTGATTACGGAATATGGCCTGGCCACCATTCCGGTTTCCGTATTTCATAAAGATGGAAAAGACCACAAACAGTTGCGTTTTTGTTTTGCCAAAACCGATGAAACCCTGGAAAAAGCAGCTGAGATTTTGCATAAATTATAAACTCGAGGTTGTTTGAAAAGTCTAGTTTCGTCAAGCTGAACTCGTTTCAGCTTCTAACATTTTTTTAATTATCAATTTCTTGGATCCCCGATTAAAAATCGGGACAGGCTCTGAAATAAATTCAGGATGACGATTTTAATTTTTTCCTTATTGCTCTAATAAACCAATGACCATAAACCTCCAAAATCAAACTTTTGAACTCCACCCAAGCGGTGCCGCTTTTTGGAAAGAGCAGGAGATTTTGCTCATAAGCGATGTGCATTTAGGGAAGATCTCGCATTTCAGGAAGTTTGGAAGTGCCGTGCCTCATAAAGCGATTAATGCAAATTTTTTAAGGCTGAGTGAAGTTGTAGGGAAATTTCAGCCTAAAATTGTCTGTTTTCTAGGGGATCTTTTTCATAGCGATCTTAATAGTGAATGGAAATTATTTGAAAATTGGCTGGATGCTTTAGAAGCCGAAGTTGTTTTAATCGCCGGGAATCACGATATAATTTCACCTTTAAAATATGAAGAACTTGGCATAAAAATTCATGCTGAATGGCAGCTGAAGGCCTTTTTACTTACTCACCACCCAGAAACCAGGGAAGGTTTCTTTAATCTCTGCGGACATATTCACCCGGGCTACCGACTTAACGGAAAAGCAAAACAGAGTTTAAAGTTGCCTTGTTTTTTCCGAAGAAGACAGCAACTGATCTTTCCTGCTTTCGGAGAATTTACCGGGAATTTTATGATGAAGCTAAATGATGAGGAAAAAGCCTACGCGATTACACAAAATGAAGTAATTTTAATAGAAAACAGCTAGATATGGAAAAACGACTTGCAGTACTCAACTTTATCTCGGTAATTTTAATCATTGCGGTTAGTTATATTTCCCAGACGGGAATCATTAATGGGAATACTATGGGCAGCCTTAGCGCCGAGTATTATAATCTTTTTACCCCTGCCGGTTATGCTTTTGCTATCTGGGGAATAATCTTTCTTTCGCTTTTGGTCTTTTCCGGCTATCAACTTTTCCAGGCCTTTTCAGCAAGAAAAGATTTAGAATTTTTAAGGAATTCAGGATATTGGTTTTTAACAGCTAACCTGGCCAATGCTGCCTGGGTAATTGTATGGTTGTATGAATTTACCGGTATTTCAGTAATATTAATGTTTTTAATTCTTTTCTCTCTTATAAAAATAATCCTGAACACAAATATGGAACGCTGGGATGCACCTTTAAGAATACTGGCTTTTAGTTGGTGGCCTATTTGTCTCTATTCAGGATGGATTGCCGTTGCCAGTATCGCAAATGTTTCAGCTTATTTATCTAAAATAGGCTGGACGGCACCGTTTTTTGGTGAAGAAATCTGGACGGTTATTATGATTGCAGTAGCTGTTTTTGTAAATATTGCGATTATTTGGCGTAGGAATATGCGTGAATTTGCCGCGGTTGGGGTTTGGGCGCTAATTGCTATTTATTTTAGACATTTTGGAGAGATTCCACTTATCGCGTATTCAGCTTTAATTGGTGCTATAGCGATATTTTCGAATATAGTTTACCATGGTTGGCTAAATAAAGAAACCAACCCTATGACCAGGCTTATTAGGAAATTATAGATTATCTGTTTCCCTTGCCTGTGCCTGGGGAGTTTTAAACCATTCCTTTTATATCGCTTGCCCAACTTGGGTAGGTAAAAATCATTTTTTTTAAGGTCTCACAATCCAGTTCTCCACACATGGCCATCACAAACATATTGATGATTTCTGAAGCTTCCGGCCCAACCAAATGAGCACCAAGCACGAGTCCGGTTTTTTTATCCACTAAAGTCTTATAAGCATATATTTTCTCATTGATATGCTTAGCATTAAACCATTCAGGCACTAATTTGTGTTCCAGTTCATAATCGTATCCCTGTTCTTTAGCTTCTTTTTCTGAAAGTCCTACGGAAGCCAATTTTGGCAGGGTAAATACTACTGTAGGTTGTGGTGGATAATCTGCTTTTTTAGGCTCTTTACCATTTAAAAGATTCGCTGAAACCACTTTAGATTCCTGTGAAGAAAGGGGAGTTAATGGTAAGCCAGAACTGGCCGAAACATCACCACAGGCATAAACATTTTTGTTAGTCGGATTTTGAAGGAATTCGTTAACGCTTACTCCCTTTTTTGAAAAAGCCACCTTGCCTTTTTCCAGCTCCAGATCTTCTATAGAAGGCACGCGACCAGCGGTTTTGAAAACCATTTCAGCTTTGGCTGAAACCTCTTTCCCATTCTGATTTGCCTTTACTCTAAAGTTTTTTTGCAATTGCTTAATTTCGTTTACTTCAGCATTAAAAATAAAATCGATACCCAAGTCTTCTTCTGAAACTTTCTGGATGTATTTCACCATATCCTCGTCAAAGTTATAGAGTGCCCTTGGCATGAAATCCATCATTGTCACCTTAACACCGAACCTGGCGGCAATATGTGCGAATTCCATGCCTATATACCCGGCACCTATAAAAAGCATGGTTTCCGGCAATTTTTCTAATTCGAGGAAATCTTCACCTAAGAGCGCATGTTCTTCTCCAGGTATTTTTAACGACATCGGCTTTTGGCCGGTCGCTATTACTATTTTATCGGCGGTTACTGTTTTCCCTTCTACAGAGAGCGTGTTTTCATCTAAAAATTTAGGGGATTGATGGTACATTTTTATATTAAACGCCGCGAGATCTTTTTCGGTTGCGGCGGGAACAGCATCTACAAAAGTTTCTTTAAAAGCCATGAGATCGCTCCAATTTACTTCGGGCATTCTGGTAATTCCCTTGCCCTGCATTTTAGTGGCGCGATCTATAATTTCGGTAAAACCAACTAAAACTTTTTTGGGGTCGCAACCTCTGTTTGGGCAGGTGCCGCCGTACTCCCTATTATCGGCGATTGCAACTTTCCATCCCGCGTTAGCGCAATCTTTAGCAACACCTTTTCCCGCGGTCCCGGTTCCTATTACAAATACATCAAAATGCTCAAATCCCATAATAATTGTTTCTAAGAACAAAATAGCGAACCTAAGGCTCTTTTGCTGTTATGAAAATGGTAAAAGTTAATTGAGAGTCAAATTCTTTAATATGAAAATACATATATCAACTAACGTTAAAAAAATGTTGGGGAGTTGCGGGACAAAATTTCTGCAATTATCTTTGCGCCAATGAGTAAATCTATTATCGCCCAAAGCTTTGCACAATCCCCGCAACAGCAGGAATTGCGGGATTCCCTTGTCTCTTCTGAAAAAAATCGTACTAAAATTCAACTAAAAGGGCTTGTAGGTTCTGCCTTTTCTTTTGTTGTAGCCAACGCGTTTAAAGAAGCAGAAAAACCATTTTTGCTGATCTTTAATGATAAAGAAGAAGCTGCTTATTATTTAAACGATCTCGAGCAACTGGTAGGAGAAAAAAATGTGCTTTTTTATCCCGGTAGTTACCGCCGTCCATACCAAATCGAAGAAACTGATAACGCAAATGTGTTATTAAGAGCCGAAGTTTTAAACCGAATTAACTCTCGTAAAAAACCGGCGATAATTGTCACCTATCCTGATGCTTTATTTGAAAAAGTAGTTACCCGAAAGGAACTGGATAGAAGCACGCTGAAAATTTCGGTGGAGGATGAACTTTCTATAGATTTTGTAAACGAGGTTTTATTCGAATACAAATTTAAGCGGGTAGATTTTGTAACCGAACCGGGCGAGTTCTCAGTGCGTGGCGGAATTATAGATGTTTTTTCCTTTAGTAACGACGAGCCTTACCGTATCGAGTTTTTTGGAGATGAAGTAGATAGCATTAGAAGTTTTGATGTAGAAACCCAGCTTTCTACAGATAAAGTGAAGAAAATTTCGGTGATGCCGAATGTTGAAAATAAACACCTGGATGAAATACGGGACAGTTTTCTAAAGTATATTTCAGAAAAAACCGTGGTTTTCGTTCAAAACCTCGATTTACTTACTGCGCAAGCCGATAAACTTTATAGCAAGGCAGAAGAAGCTTTCCAAAAGCTTTCTGAAGATGTAAAACACAGCGAACCCAAAGAGTTGTTTTGTGACGGGCAGTTAATTAAAAGTCAGCTGGAGCTTTTTTCAGTTGTTGAATTGAGCAATCAGGCTTATTTAGAGCCTCAGAAAAGTATAGAATTTCAAACAAAACCCCAGCCTTCATTTAATAAGCAATTCGATTTACTGATTGATAACTTAATTGAAAATCAGGAAAACGGGTATACAAATTATATCTTCTGCGTAAGCGAACAGCAAGCCAGGAGATTCCACGATATCTTCGATGACCAGGAACGTATAGTAAAATACCAAACAATTACGTTGGCTTTGTTTCAGGGCTTTATAGATGAAACCGGAAAAAATATTTGCTATACCGATCATCAAATTTTTGAGCGCTATCATAAATTTCACCTTAAGAATGGCTACGCCAAAAAACAGGCGATCACGCTTAAGGAGCTCGGTAATCTTGAAGTTGGTGATTATGTAACCCATATTGACCACGGGATTGGGAAATTTGGCGGACTTCAGAAAATTGATGTAGAAGGAAAAAAGCAGGAGGCCATCAAACTTTTCTACGGTGAGCGCGATATTTTATATGTGAGCATACATTCGCTGCACAAAATTTCAAAATATAACGGGAAGGATGGTAAAGAGCCCAAGATCTTTAAATTGGGGAGCAACGCCTGGAAGAAATTAAAGCAAAAGACCAAGGCCCGGGTTAAGCATATTGCCTATAATTTAATAGAACTTTACGCAAAACGTAGATTACAAAAGGGCTTTGCCTTTGGCCCCGATTCTTACCTGCAACACGAGCTGGAAGCCTCTTTTATGTATGAGGACACGCCAGATCAAAGCACCGCTACCCAGGCGGTAAAAGAAGATATGGAAAACGAGCGCCCTATGGATCGGTTGGTTTGTGGTGATGTTGGTTTCGGGAAAACTGAGGTTGCTATTCGGGCAGCTTTTAAAGCGGTAGATAACGGCAAGCAGGTCGCTGTTCTAGTGCCAACCACTATTTTGGCGTTTCAACATCACGAAACTTTCACAGAACGATTAAAAGATTTTCCGGTAACTGTAGATTACTTAAATAGGTTTAGAACTGTTAAAGAACGTCGTGAAACCCTTGAGGAACTTGAGAACGGTAGGGTAGATATCGTAATTGGTACTCACCAATTGGTGAATAAAGCGGTTAAATTCAAGGATCTTGGATTACTGATTGTGGATGAAGAACAAAAATTCGGAGTTTCGGTAAAAGATAAGCTAAAGACTATAAAAGAAAATGTAGATACACTTACGCTAACTGCAACGCCTATTCCGCGTACACTTCAGTTTAGTTTAATGGCTGCGCGAGATTTATCTACCATTACCACCCCGCCACCAAACAGGTATCCTATAGAAACTAACGTAATTCGCTTTTCTGAAGAGACTATTCGGGATGCGGTTTCTTATGAAATTCAGCGTGGAGGGCAGGTTTTCTTTATTCATAACAGGATTGAAAATATTAAAGAAGTTGCCGGGATGATTCAACGTGTAGTGCCAGATGCTAAGATTGGTGTAGGTCACGGGCAGATGGAAGGCAAGAAACTGGAAAAACTGATGCTGAGTTTTATCAATGGTGAATTTGATGTTTTAGTTTCAACAACGATCGTGGAAAGCGGACTTGATGTTACCAATGCCAACACCATTTTTATTAATAACGCAAATAATTTTGGGGTTTCAGATCTGCACCAAATGCGAGGTAGAGTAGGCCGAAGCAATAAGAAAGCTTTTTGTTATTTTATAACGCCGCCATATTCGGTAATGACTGAGGATGCGCGTAAACGAATTAGTGCCCTGGAGCAATTTTCTGAATTGGGAAGCGGGATAAATATCGCGATGAAAGATTTGGAAATTCGTGGTGCCGGAGATTTACTGGGTGGCGAGCAAAGCGGATTCATTAATGAAATTGGTTTTGATACTTATCAAAAGATCCTGAATGAAGCCATTGAGGAATTAAAAGAAAATGAATTCCAGGAGCTTTATAACGAATCTGAAAATATAGAGGATAAAACCTTTGTAAAAGATGCGCAGATCGATACCGATTTTGAAATTCTTTTCCCCGATGATTATATCAATAATATCACCGAAAGACTAAATTTATATACGCAGCTGAACAAGATCACCTCTGAAGTAGAATTGCAAAAGTTTGAAGCTGAACTTGTAGATCGATTTGGAGAGCTACCTATGCAGGCGATAGATTTACTCAACAGCGTTAGGATAAAATGGATCGCAGCGAGTATAGGCCTGGAAAAGATCATTCTAAAACAGGGAAAATTGATAGGTTATTTTATAGCCGATCAGCAATCCAGGTTTTACCAAACCAATACGTTTACCAAAGTGCTGCAATATGTACAAACGCATAAGCATAAATGTACGATGAAAGAGAAAAAAACCAGGAATGGTTTACGCTTGCTTTTAACCTTCGATAAAATTAATTCTATAGAAAGCGCGCTTAAAGTTTTAGAGCCATTAGATTTTAGGGTGAAGGAAGAAGAGGTTGAAGCCCCCTAACCCACGAAGGGGGAATTAAAAAAATGTTTCCCTCCTTTTTAAGGAAGGGTGGCCGATAGGTCGGGGTGGTTGAACCCTTCCGTCATTCCTTCAGAATGCTACCTTCCCTTGAGAAGGGAAGGAGCTTTTTAAAATATTAGACCTCACAGGTTTCAAAAACCTGTGAGGTCTTTTTTTCCGTCATTCCGTCCCGACGTTTCGGGATGTTTCGGAATCTAAGCTGTTAAATAGTTCTCTTGAATAATTTTGAAAAATTCGATTTAAAGCCTAAATATTATGATTTTTCTATTGTTTTAGCAAATAAAAACTATGTTTGTAGTTTATAACATAAACTATCTAATAAAATGATAAAAAATTTCTTTTTAGTTTTCTTCCTTTTTTTGGGATTGAATTCCTTTGCTCAGAATGTAGATTTTGGGATACAGGCCGGATATGCAAATGTTGAAGTAGAAGCTAATGTCGATGGTGGCACCCAGGTTTCTGCAGACGGTTCCGGTTTTTATATAGGGTTTTTAGCCGATTATCAATTTACCGAAAATTGGCACCTACAACCTTCTGTAAATTATTTTAATGCAGAAGAAACCGATTTCTTATCTATTCCGGTTCTTGTGCAATACTATATAGAAAATTCTGGATTTTACTTACAGGCAGGGCCTCAGGCCACTATTGTATTAGAAGATGTTCCAACTACAAACGAATTTGGTTTGGATGCGGCTTTTGGTTTGGGATACCATATAACTGAAAATTTCTTTATTGAGGCACGCTACGGTATTGAACTAACCAATAGATATACCGACGAATCTATAGAGTTTGCCGAACAATACGATACAGATATTAAAAGTGGAGTAAATACCTTGATGGTAGGAGTAGGTTATAAGTTCTAACCAAACCTCAAGTTTTCTAAAACTATAGACCTCACAGTTATTTAAAATCTGTGGGGTTTTTTTATTTCCGTCATTCCGTCCCGACGTTTCGGGATGTTTCAGAATCTAGGCTGCTAAATAGTTCCCTTGAACTCATAACCCAATACTTCCCTTAAATTAATCGAACTTATTTTCTTGCCTTTCGAAACTCCACTCTGGTCAAAATCGGGAAAATTTAAGTTCTTTTCCTTTGCGGTTTTCGTGTAATAATCTTCTTTGGTTGGATGATCAGGATAGGCGGCGTTAAAAGTCTTTCCCCAGGTTTCTTTCTTGATGATCTGGTTAATGATTTCAATACAATCTTCCTGCTGAATAAGATTTACCGGTGCTTTTGGATTTTTAATCCCGGTTTTGTTAGCGAGGTAATTTACCGGGTGTCTTCCCGGGCCAATCAATCCGCCAAATCTAACCACAGAGGCTTGAAAATGATCACTATTCAATAACATTTTTTCTGAAGAAATAAGTTGTTTAGCGGATTCTGAAGTTCCGTTAGCCTCGTTTTCTTCGTTGTATTCGGGAAAGTTTTCATCATCTTTATAAACCGAGGTAGAACTTATAAAAATCACTTTTTCTATTGGGTATTTTTCAACATAATCAATAATCCGGCCTATTTTACCTACAAAGTCGGCTTCCGGATCACTGCGCAATCCCGGGGGGATATCGATTATTAGTATTTCGGAATGTGCCAGGAAAGAAGTAAGATCGCCCTGAACACCTTCGGGGAAAATTTTAATCTGGTATGGAGTAATGCCGGCCTCACGTAGTTGCTGCATTTTGTCCTGACTGGTTACCGAGCCTTTTACTACGTGCTCTTCTTTTAGCTTTTTTGCGAGCGGTAATCCCAGCCAGCCGGTTCCTAATATAGATATGTTCATAATTTTGTGAATGATGTTCAGTAGTGCCAAATTGCGTCAAGCTGAACTTGTTTCAGCTTCTAGTATGAGTTTTTTCTTATCATATTAGATCTCCGAATAAATTTCGGAGCAGGCTCTGAAATGAATTCAGGATGACGAGCATAAGCTCAAAATTACAAAACCAGAATCTACTCGTGGCTTATGGTTTTCTTAAATATTACAGCATCATTAAGAACAAAAGGCCTCGGAATCATAGTTTCTGGCCTTGGCGGCACATTTAAGGCTTTGTTCTCCAGCAAATCATAACTTGACTCGTAAAGCGTAAATTCTGGCTTTGTATCCTTTTTTAAACTGAATTCCAATCTTAAGGTATCTCTTCCCGAAATATGATAAGTCAAAATCCTGTTGTACCATCTACGGGTATGGATATGAAATTTATTACTTCCAAGCGCCACGGGATCAGCTTCGAGCCC
>DATFJA010000177.1:0-20441 GCA_035269545.1 Salegentibacter sp. | reverse complement strand
CAGGATTGGTAATGGGGAGATAGATAAGTTTTAGCGGATATTTTTTAACCGATTTTCCTTCCTGAAACAATATATCAATGAGCTTTTTGCTCTTTAATTTTTCGTCTTTTCCAAAACTTTCATCCATAGTTCAAAAGTAAGCATAGTTTTAAGTTCTCTATAAGGAAAACAAAATTTTGACGAAAATAAAGTGTGTAAGGAGAATGGATTATTATACGTCAACCTGTACTTGTTTCAGGTTCTAACAGGCTTAGATTCTGAAATAAATTCAGAATGACGAGTGGAAAGCTGATATAAAAAAAGACCTCACAGGTATAAAACTGTGAGGTCTAAATATTGAACTATAAATGTTGAAAAACTACTCCTGTCCTTCTTCTGAAGCTTCTTCAGTAGTATAAAGATTGTTTTCTCTATTTATGTCTGCCATAAGTTGAGATTCGTCTATTTCTATACTTTCTATCTCGCTTAGTGGTTTATCTATGCTTAGTTCATATGTTGGATAAGCCCAGGCCCAATCTTCGGCAACTGTCCAGTTCTCATGTTCTGCAGGCTTTTCCCAACGCATCATTTGCAATGGGATATAGATCATTTCTTCTTCACCATTGTTATAACGTACTGTAATATCTATAGGCATTGGCATAAGATTCTTACGCTCTAAGATGACTTTAGTTGAATTTTCATCTTCTTCAGTAACTTCTTCAATTGCATAGTCAATAGTAGCGGTAGTACGCGTCCAGTCGTTTAAATACCAGTCTAATTCTGCTCCCGAAACTTTTTCAGCAATTCTAATAAAGTCGTTAGGCGTTGGATGTTTAAATTTCCATTCATCGTAATAACGCTTTAAGGTCTTATCAAGATTATCTTTTCCGATAATATATTCTAACTGTGCAATAAATACTGCACCTTTAGAGTAAGCAGAAGCTCCGTAGGCCGCATTAAAGTTATAACGATCGGCTTGAGTAGTTTGTGGTTGCTCAACGCCAGAATTAGCCAACTGCTTGTATCCGCGGTAAGAACCGGTATGTGGATTTTCAGCATAGGTTTCCATTACCTGGTTCATTGCAGCGCTGGAAATATAGCTGGTAAACCCTTCGTCCATCCACTCGTGTTTGCTTTCGTTGGTAGCCATTAAGTGCTGGAACCAGGCGTGCGCCAATTCGTGAGCCGTTACGCCTACAAGACTTCCAAAACTACGTTCTCCGGTAATTAAGGTAAGCATGGCGTATTCCATACCGCCATCACCACCTTGTACTACAGAATATTGCTCCCATGGATATGGTCCGATGTTTTCGTTGAAAAACAACAATAACTCTTCAGTTTTTTCTTGAAGATTTTTCCAGTTTTCTTTTATTTCATCATTGTCTTTATAGAAAAAGTGAAGTACGGTACCGTCTTCAGCAGTTCTTTTATCGTGAATATATTCCGGATCTGCAGCCCAAGTAAAATCGTGAACTTTTGGTGCTACAAAATGCCATGTATGCGTATCGCCTTCCGCCTGTACTTCTTTATCAGAATAACCATGTCCAATTTCATCAGGATTCTGAAGATATCCTGAAGCGGCTACGGTGTAATCTTTATCAATGGTAAGTTTTACATCGAAATCACCCCAAACCCCGTGAAATTCACGACCTATATAAGGTGCAGCGTGCCATCCTTCAAAATCATATTCTGCCATTTTAGGGAACCACTGGCTCATAGAAAGAGCTACATCTTCTGAACTGTTTCTTCCTGAACGACGAATTTGTTCTGGCACCTGACCTTCAAATTCCATGTTAAAAGTGGCTTTTTCGCCCGGTAAAATAGGCTCATCAAGCTCAACTTCCAATACAGTTCCAACTTCTTCATAAGAAAGTTGGTTACCGTTTTGATCCAGGCTAGATACTCTTAAATATCCCTGTTCTTCCTCGGTTAATTTAGAAATACGGTCTCCTACTCTTCTATCGGGATCTTTAATGGTTAGTGAACGAACATCCATTTCACTTCCCGGTTGAAAAGCATTAAAGTACAAATGGTAAAAGACACGGTTTAAAGTATCAGGAGAGTTGTTGGTATATTCCAATTCCTGCGAACCGGTATATTGAAAATTTTCAACATTCATATCTACCTCCATTTTGTAATCTACATGCTGTTGCCAATAGCTGGTATTATTTTGGGCACTAACCCAGGAGGTTGCTAAAATGGCTATACTTACTAATAATTTCTTCATTTAATTGTGGTTTTAATAATCAAATTAATTTGAATTCTATTTGGTTTGTGAGGCTAAAATAAGGGCATTATAAAGATTCACCATCTTACCCGATGTAGATAATTCTTTAAAATCCTGTGTATTGCTTCTATCGCCTCCTACAATTACATCAGCATTGGTGGTTAAGCCGCTATCCATAATTATTTGCTTAACCTGGCCAGCGCTTAATTTAGGATAAAAAGAACGAATAATCGCTGCTACTCCTGCTACGGCCGGTGCAGCCATAGAAGTTCCCTGCAGGTATTCATATTCGTTATTTGGGGTAGTAGACCAGATCTTAGTTCCGGGAGCAAAAACATCAACATTTGTTTTTCCGTAGTTAGAGAAATTAGCCACTAATTGCGCCCCATAATCAAAGTTTAAAGCACCAACAGTTAGAAAATTATCAGAAATCTCTTGTGGAGCTTCAGGATTTTGATCGTTAGGATAAACGGTATTTTCATCTAAATTAAGACCTTCATTTCCACCGGCATTAACAATTAGGACGTCGTTTTTTTCAGCATATTCAATAGCTTCGGTAACCCATTCCGGGTTTGGAGAGAAATACTTTCCAAAACTGGTATTGATCACTTCTGCACCATTATCTACTGCATAACGAATAGCCAGGGCAATATCCTTATCATATTCGTCTCCATCTGGCACAGCTCGTAAAACCATGATCTCAGCATTATTTGCTACACCTTTTATACCTATGTTATTATTTCTTTCGGCAGCGATAATTCCAGCCACGTGAGTACCGTGCTTTAGATCTGCTTTATCTTCTGAAGGTCCCATAACATTGCCGTTACCATAGTTGATATCGGTAATATCGTATGGATCATCACCTACAGGTTCACGTCCATCAAGTTCTAAATTTAGATGGGTATCCAGCCTGTTGGCATAATACTCTATACCTTCATCTAATTCCTCAAGCGCTTTTGGAATATTTTCATTTACATTATTCTGAATTTGCTGTAACATCCCTTTATATTGCGCCATTTGGCCTGTGGCTTCCATTTTATTGAGCTCTTCCTTGGTATAATCTTCTTTACCCAGTTGTGAAGAAACAGCCCGGTGCGCAGCTACCAGTTGTTCTTTGATTTGCTTGTATTGGTTCCTGGTTTGTACAGTTTCCTCGTATTCTTTTTCATACTCTTCTTTCGCTTCCTGGTAATAAATAAATTCAGCCCGATCTGCAGTACTTACAGAACTTGCGGTTTTTCCTTCATATTTAGGCTTTAAGCGTTTATAAATACGGGTATATTCCATATTTTCCTCTACGGCATCTCCCAGGAAATTCCAACCGTGAATATCGTCTATATAACCGTTTTTATCATCGTCTATTCCATTACCTGGAATTTCATCGGTATTCGTCCAAATAACGCCATCAAGATCTTCGTGTTCTATATCAACACCGCTATCTATAACTGCTACTATAGTTTTTTGGCCTTTGTTATTATTAATTATTTCTGAATATGCTTTCTTAACACTCATACCGGGAATAGTATCGCTTACAAGATCGGCACCGCCCCAACCTTTTAATTGGGTTTCAGAAAGATCGGTGATTTTAAGAGGAATCGAATCTATATTGGCTATCGGAGTAGAAACTATTTTAGGAGCACTACTTCCACAGGATGCTAGAATAAGCGCACTTCCCATAGCTAGTGCAGGTTTTAAAAAAGGAATCTTCATTTTTTATAAAAATTGTTTAGTGAATAGATTTTTTAATTGAAAAGTTCGTTAAAAGTAAAGGTTTTGTCCAACCTAACCCCTTTTTCGGTATTCTTTAAGGTGACAATTTCATTATGGGCATCATGTTCTAAAAACAAATAATAGCCTTCGTCTGCCGCTTTCTTCAGGAACTTTTCTTTTTCAGATAAAGTAAGCAATGGTCGCGTATCAAAGCCCATTACATAAGGTAAGGGAATATGCCCCGCGGTTGGCAGTAAATCGGCCATAAAAACCAGGGTTTTATCTTTATACTGAATATGCGGAATCATTTGCTTATCGGTATGTCCATCTACAAATAATACACCAAAATCAAATTCCTGAGGATTGGTAAAAATTTCGTTTTCTTTTCGATCTAAAAAGTGAAGTTTCCCACTCTCTTCCATAGGCAGAATATTTTCTTTTAGAAACGAAGCTTTTTCCCGTGCATTAGGTTCTGTAGCCCACTTCCAGTGCTCTTTATTGCTCCAGAATTTGGCATTTTTGAAAGCCGGTTCATAGCCGGTTCTATCTTTATTCCATTTTATGGCGCCTCCCACGTGATCAAAATGCAGGTGTGTTAGAAAAACATCGGTAATATCATCTCGGTGAAAGCCGTATTTTTTGAGCGATTTATCTATAGAAGGTTCACCCCACGGATAATAAAAGCCAAAGAATTTCTCGCTTTGTTTGTCGCCCATCCCGGTATCTATAAGGCTTAATTGATCGCCGTCTTCAATTAAAAGGCAGCGTGCAGCCATATCTATCATATTATTAGAATCGGCAGGGTTTGTTCTGTTCCAAAGGCTTTTAGGAACTACGCCAAACATAGCGCCGCCATCTAGTTTAAAATTTCCTGATTCTATAGGATATAATTTCATAAGATTCAATTTAGGTTCTGCAAATTACTAAAAGCAAAAAACATGCACTGCTAAAATTCTGTTAGCAAGCATGTTTTAATCCTTAAATTAATAATTAAGCGCTATTCCAGGTATATTACCTGTTCGCCTTCGGTTATTGTATCGTTGTAATGGAAAGGTCTTATAATTCCTTCAGTATTGATTATAAAAAATGGTAACATTGAATTTTTATCTCCCTTATGCTCTTTTACCCACTCTCGTGTAGAAATTTCCTCTTCAATTGTTTGTGTTTTTTCTGTAAAATCTCCTCTGTTAATTTTCAATGCCCAGGGCTTTAATTCGGTTTTATTAGCAAAAAGCGAAGTAGCATTAATCTTATCCAGCATATTGACATCTGCACCGGTCTCACTTGGCGATACCAATACAATTTTGTTAGGTATATAAAAAGCATCCTCGGCAAGTTGGGCAGCCAGGAAGTTTATTTCACTATTTCCGGTAAGGCCAATAAAAGTGCCTTTCTCGATGGCGTTTGCATCTTCCATGGTTTCTTCTTTCAAAATATTCCCGTACATACTATTGAAACCTTGTTTTTTAGCTTCAGCAACCATTTCCCGGTTTGCATCTATAATAATAACCTCATTTTTATCCTGAAGTTTCTTAGCCATATATAGACCAAGCGGATTGGCACCTAAAATAATATAACCACTCCTGGATTCCTGGTGCACCAGTTCGTTTCTGTTCTTCAGCCAATTTGTGGTCCAGGTTAAAAACAAGGGAACGGTTAGGGTGGTGAAAATGGCCATGAAAACCAGTATAGAGAAAATCTCGTTGGTAATGATACCCATTTGTAAACCAATACCCGCAATAATGATTTCTACCGCACCGCGGCCATTCATTCCTGTTCCTACGGCGATACCTTCACGCCAGCCATAACCACTTGGGAGGTAAAATACGGCAGTACCAAAGATTTTTCCAATCATTGCAACCAGGGTAACTACAATAAGCATTAAAAGATCGGTTTGAAATACCTCCAGGGTTACATTGAATCCAGCGGAAACAAAGAAAATAGGAGCTAAAAATCCTATAGATATATCGTGAAATATGTGGTTGATGTCTTTGGAAATTTGCCTGTTAAAAACGCCATCTCTAATAAACAATCCCGCCATAAAAGCTCCCAAAATACTATGTAAACCGGCCACTTCGGCTAATTCAGAAAAACCGAGTACGATTATGAGAATTAAAGTAAAATGAAGGGTTCTACTGTTAATTTTAGATTTCATGAGAAACTTACCCAGTAGCGGCAAAAGATAAATTCCTGCCAGGGCTGTAAATACAAAAAATAGAATAGCTTTTCCGGCAACCCAAGCCAGTCCTAATGTATCTATACTTCCTGCATCTACATAACTTATGATTCCAGCAAAAATAACCAGGGCGAGAGTATCAGATATAAGTGCACCGGCCATAAGAACATAAGCTATCCTGGTGTTTAGCAATTTTAGATCTACCAGAATCCTGCTTTTAGTGGCTAATGAGGTTACTGCAACAGCTATTGCCACAAAAATGGCAGCCATTTGAGTACCTCCAAAGTAAATTATCGTGTAGTAGCCGAGTGCAAAAGGAACTATAAAACCACCAATAGCCGCTAGAAGTCCCGGCCAGGAAGCTTTTCCAAGGTCCCGAAAATTAATCTCCATCCCGATATAAACCATTAGCAAAATGATTCCTACTTCTGCCAGTACACTGATCATTTCTGTAGTTTCGAGTAAAGCAAGCAATGCGGGACCAAGTAAAATACCAATGATTAGCTCTCCCAAAATAGCCGGGTAGCCTAACTTCTTTGCTGCCGATCCTCCTAACCATGCACTGGCTAAGATGATTAATAAATTAAGGATGTTTAATTCTTCCATAATTAATATTTTGGCTAATAAAACTACAAATTATTACTATTTTCAGAATATATATGTAAATGGATGAAATTAATGTAAAATAAAACGAATAGTGTTTTTTTGTTTTAAAATAACTGAATTACTTATATACTTGCGATTAAATCAAGCTATTTTTGTAAATAGCAATTTATAGCTAAAATGATGTACGCATGTTAGAACTGGCAAGTTTGATAATATTGGGGATATTGGCTCAATGGTTGGCCTGGAAAATTAAAACTCCCGCAATTTTACCACTTATATTAATTGGTCTTTTAGTTGGGCCTATTTCAACATTAATTAGTGAAGACGGAACCAAGTGGGTAGAACCTATTTGGAATGGTTCAGAAGGTCTGTTTCCTGGCGAGAGTCTTTTCTACTTTGTATCACTAGCAATTTCTGTAATTCTTTTTGAAGGTGGTTTAACTTTAAGAAGGGGAGAAGTTGGTAATATAGGACCTGTAATTTTAAAATTAATAAGTGTTGGTACTATAGTTACCTTTTTGGGTGCTGGACTTGCAGCTCATTTTATTTTTGGACTTACGTGGCAGATTTCCTTTTTATTTTCAGCATTAATCATTGTAACAGGGCCAACGGTTATCACACCAATTTTAAGAAACATTCCTTTAAAGACTCATGTTTCTTCAATTCTTAAGTGGGAAGGAATTCTTATAGATCCTATAGGGGCGCTTATTTCAGTATTAATGTTCGAATTTATTAGGGTAGAAGGTGGACAGGATTTTACGCAAACTGCATTAATTGAATTTGGTAAGATCTTGCTTTTCGGATTTACCTTCGGATTTACTTTTGCACATTTGCTGGCGTTTTTGATCAAACGGCAAATTATTCCGCATTATTTATTAAACGTTTTCACGCTTGCAACCGTGCTAGGTGTTTTTGTGATGGCAGATATGTTTGCACACGAAAGCGGACTTTTAGCGGTAGTAATCATGGGAATGGTGATGGGAAATAAAGATTTACCTAACATTAAAGAACTACTGTATTTTAAAGAATCCCTAAGTGTTTTATTAATCTCGATCCTGTTTATTCTATTAGCAGCAAATATTGAGGTTGAAGAACTTTTACTGGTGTTTAATTGGAATTCACTTATTCTTTTTGGAGTTGTGGTTTTACTGGTTAGACCAATAGGGGTAATCTTAAGTTCACTTGGATCTGGCTTGAAAATCAATGAAGTAGCTTTTATTAGCTGGGTTGGCCCGAGGGGTATTGTGGCTGCAGGTATCGCATCATTATTTGGATTGCGCCTGGCCCGTGAAGGTATAGAAGGAGCCGAATATATTACACCACTTGTATTTATGATCGTGCTTTGTTCGGTTTTATTGAATGCTGCTACTGCAAGGGTTTTTGCCCGTCTGGTTGGCGTGTTTATTAAAGATTCTCAGGGTATATTAATCATTGGTGCTTCGTCGATCTCTAGGTTGATAGGAAAATACTTACACGATAATAAACGTCATGTTGTACTTTTAGATAACAATTCTGATAATGTAAAAAAAGCCCGAAAATTGGGTATTGATGCCATTGAAGGAAGCGTCTATGCAGATGACCTGATTAATAATATTGAATTGAATGATATTGGTTACCTGATGGCGATGACAGGAAATAGCGATATTAATAAAACCGCGATTTCGAAATTCAAAAAGCAATTTGGTGAAAATGGTTCTTTTAGGGTTATTACTGCAGACGAAATGAACAATCCCGAGAAAAATCCAACCGAAGGCTTATTTTCTCATACAGACGATTATATAAAGCTTACTGATGTCTCCAGAAAATATCCTAAAATCCATGAGCTTACGCTAAATAGCAAAGAGCACTATGAAGGGCTTATAGAGATATCAAAAACCGATACAGATATTATCCCGCTTTTTGTGAAAAGTAAGGATGGAGATTTAATTATAATTCCTTCGCATAGTTCTGAAGTTGAAATTGAAGAGGAATATCAACTGGTGTACCTCGGAAAGAAAATTCAACGGGACGAAAAAGCCGAAGAAGATTATGATGAAACTATAGATGAAGAGGAAGCTGTAGAGGATATTAAAGAGAAAAAAGGGCAGGAGCAGGAAGAGAATAATTAATCTTCGTGCTCCATTTCTGCTACTAATTCATCGGTGATTTTCATATTGTGATAAACATTCTGAACATCATCATCTTCCTCAAACTTATCGGTAAGATTTAGTATTTCCCTGGCATCATCTACCGGTAATTCTACGGTGTTTAATGGAATGCGTTGCACTTCGGAAGATTTAACTTCTATTTCCAGCTCTTCTAATTTTGAAGACATTAGTCCAAAATCAGTAAAATCAGTATAGATTGTTATAAAGTCTTCTTCTTTTTCAATCTTAGAAGCACCACCTTCAATAAGTTCCAGTTCAAATTCCTCTAAATCCATTTCGATCTTTTCCCTTTCTATGGTAAAAACTCCTTTTTTATCGAAAAGAAATTCCAGAGATCCATTCGTTCCTAGGTTTCCATCATTTTTGGAAAATATAGAGCGAACCGAAGCTACGGTTCGATTAGTATTATCGGTAGTACATTCAATAAAGAAAGCTATTCCGTTAGGACCATAGCCTTCAAAAGTTACCAGTTCATAATTATCGGCGTCAGCGCCGCTAGCTTTCTTTATAGCGCGTTCTATTGTATCCTTGGGCATATTCACCCCCTTAGCATTAGAAATAGCGTTACGTAGGGCAGGATTGGCTTCAGGATCGGGCCCGCCCCCTTCTTTTACTGCGACACTAATTTCTTTGATCGCCCTTGTAAACTGCTTTGCACGTTTCTTATCTTGCGCACCTTTTCGATGCTTTATATTCGCCCATTTACTATGTCCTGCCATTTTTTAAGTCTTTAGTCTTTAGGCGGCAGACTTTAGAAAAAAGCTACCACCTAATTTAATTCACTACAAATTTAAAAAATGAACTACGAGTTAAGAAATCATATGAATATGTTTCTTCAATGGAAAGATTTTATATAATTAGATAAATGGACTTGCTAAAATTTAATTTTGAGGAACTTAAAGTTTATCAAAAGTCTTTGATTTTGACTGACAGGATTTATGCAGACACCAAGGATTCTCCTAAAGAAGAAGTTTATGGACTAACTTCACAATTTCGAAGAGCTGCCATTCCCATTTTTCTGAATATTGCAGAAGGATCAGCCAGTTCACATCCTGAATTTCGCCGTTATCTTTAAATATCTTGGAATTCAGTTAAAGAATGTGTCGTTTGCATAGAGATTGCACAGCGTCAAAACTATCGACTCGAAGAATATAATCATTACAGAAAAGAACTTGCAGAACTATCTAAAATGATTACCTCCCTAATGATTTATCTGACCAAGAAATAAATACTAACGTCTAAAAACTAAAGGCTACCGACTAACTAATCATTTAACTTTAAAACCGCCATAAATGCTTCTTGCGGAATTTCAACATTTCCTACCTGGCGCATACGCTTTTTACCTTTTTTCTGCTTTTCCAATAGTTTTCTTTTACGTGAAATATCACCACCATAACATTTGGCGGTAACATCCTTTCTAAGTGCTTTTACCGTTTCACGGGCAATAATTTTAGCACCAATAGCCGCCTGGATTGGAATATCAAATTGTTGCCTCGGAATCAATTCTTTCAGCTTTTCACACATTTTCTTTCCAATATCGTAGGCGTTGTCTACGTGGAGTAGGGCTGAAAGGGCATCTACAATACTGCCGTTAAGTAGAACATCTACTTTAACCAGTTTAGATTCACGCATTCCGATAGGTGAATAATCGAAGGAAGCGTAACCCCTGGAAACGGTTTTTAGCCTGTCGTAAAAGTCAAATACAATTTCTGCCAAAGGCATATCGAAACTTAACTCTACTCTTTCCGGAGTTAAATAAACCTGATTGGTGATTTCACCTCTTTTTTCAATACAAAGCGACATCACATTTCCAACATAATCGGCTTTAGTAATAATTGTGGCTTTGATAAAAGGTTCTTCAACCCGGTTCAAAGAAGAAGGTTCAGGTAGATCTGATGGGTTATTAACCAGGATCAGGTCATCAGGGTTTTTATTGGTGTATGCATGATAAGATACGTTGGGTACGGTAGTAATTACCGTCATATCAAATTCACGTTCCAGCCGCTCCTGAATAATTTCCAGGTGAAGCATTCCTAAAAACCCACAACGGAAACCAAAACCTAATGCAGCAGAACTCTCCGGTAAAAATACCAGGGAGGCATCATTAAGCTGTAGTTTCTCCATAGAACTCCTTAGCTCTTCATAATCTTCAGTATCTACTGGATAAATACCGGCAAAAACCATTGGTTTTACGTCTTCAAAACCGGCCACTGCTTCAGTAGTAGGGTTTTTAGCATCGGTAATGGTATCACCAACTTTTACTTCGCGGGCATCTTTAATTCCTGTGATAAGGTAACCAACATCACCTGTTTTTATCTCTTTTCTTGGAAATTGCTTTAAACGTAAAGTTCCTACTTCGTCGGCATAATAATTTTTTTCGGTAGCGACGAATTTTATATTCTGGCCTTTTTTTATCGATCCGTTAATCACTCTAAAATAGGTTTCAACCCCACGAAACGGGTTGTAAACCGAGTCAAAAATAAGTGCTCTTAAAGGAGCATCTACTTTTCCACTTGGCGCCGGAACGCGGGTTATAATCGCCTTCAGAATTTCTTCTATTCCCAGTCCTGTTTTTGCACTTGCAGGAATAATATCTTCATATTCACATCCCAGAAGATCTACAATATCATCGCTTACAACTTCTGGGTTTGCACTTGGTAAATCTACCTTATTAAGCACCGGAATTATCTCAAGGTCGTTTTCCAGGGCTAAATAAAGATTAGAAATGGTTTGTGCCTGGATACTTTGAGCGGCATCCACTATCAATAAAGCACCTTCACAAGCAGCGATAGAACGGGAAACTTCATAAGAGAAATCTACGTGTCCGGGTGTATCAATTAGGTTTAAAACATATTTTTCACCTTCATATTCATAATCCATCTGTATAGCGTGACTTTTAATGGTAATGCCACGTTCACGCTCTAAATCCATACTGTCCAGAAGTTGTTCCTGTTTTTCACGATCGGTTACAGAACCTGTAAAGTCTAGTAAACGATCGGCCAGGGTACTTTTTCCGTGGTCAATATGGGCGATTATACAGAAGTTTCTTATATGTTTCATTAGGTAATTTTAATTATTGAATTCCATCAAAAAACCTCGGGGGTAAGCCCAAGAAATATGAATTGGAAGTCTCTTTTTCAAATCGAGGCAAGCCTCGGCGTATTTAATCTCGATTATCGAGTAAAAGGTAATCAACAAATTTAAGTTTACAAATATAGTTTATTTCATAGTCCAAAAAAGAAAGATAGAATATAAGAATTGGAAGAAATTGAAAAGCTTAAGTATTACTTTTAATTTTATTTAAATAAAAAAATAACTTATCTTTTGTTTAATTGTAAAAAAACTTACTTAAGTACACCTTGATTATAAAAAAGTTTCCTTTTTTTTGTAGAGAACATTTTTGTTATAATTTTCTAAAAAGGCATTAAGTTTAACCAAAATTAAATATTAACTATACTTAAGATATAAATTTATGGCTGCTGAAACCGCAACTAATCAGAACAACACCAGTAGATCTATCGTTATTATTGGAGTTTTATTTTTCATCTTCGGCTTTGTAACCTGGTTAAATTCTGTACTTATACCTTTCTTAAAAACAGCCAGCCAGTTAAATAATTTTGAATCTTATTTGGTAGCCTTTGCTTCTTATATTTCATATTTTGTAATGGCTATCCCATCAGCCTGGGTATTGAAAAGAACCGGTTTTAAAAACGGAATGTCACTTGGCCTGGTAGTCATGGCGGTGGGCGCTTTAATTTTTATACCTGCTGCGATGTCCAGAACTTATGCCATGTTCCTATTTGGTTTGTTTGTTCAGGGTACCGGTTTGGCTTTACTGCAATCGGCAGCTAATCCTTATATCACTATTCTTGGACCTATTGAAAGTGCCGCCAAGCGAATTAGTATTATGGGTATTTGTAATAAGGTGGCCGGTGCTTTAGCCCCAATTATTTTTGGTTCCATATTGCTAAAGAATATGGATTCCGAAGAAGCAAAATTAGCAGGATTAAATGCTATTGAAAAAGCAGCAGCCCTCGATGAACTTTCTAACCGGGTGATCACACCATATATAATTATGGCGGTAATTTTGGTAGGACTCTCTGTGCTTATTTATTATTCAGCTTTACCTGAAATTGAAACCGATGGTGAAGATGAGTCCCTTGCTGCAGCTAATAAAAGTAAAACCAGCGTTATACAGTTTCCGAATTTAATGTTGGGAACTCTTGCTATGTTTTTATATGTTGGAGTAGAGGTTATAGCAGGAGATACTGTAATTAGTTACGCCCGTGATGGGCAGGATATTGCTACAGATGTCGCGAAATATTTTACCACATATACCCTCATTGCCATGATTGTAGGTTATTTAATTGGTACGGTAACTATTCCAAAATATATAAGTCAGCAAAAAGCATTGCAAATTTCAGGTATTTTAGGAATTATACTGGGACTTTGCGCCATTTTCACCGATGGATATATTTCCGTGCTGTGTATTTCCCTTTTAGGTTTGGCAAATGCGTTGGTTTTTCCTGCAATTTGGCCCTTAGCGCTTCATGGATTAGGCAGGTTTACCAAGATAGGTTCTTCGTTTCTTATTATGGCGCTTGCCGGCGGTGCTATTTTACCACTTATCTATGGATATTTAGCCGATACATTTGATCCGCAATCTGCTTACTGGATCGTGATTCCAAGCTATTTGTATATCTGGTATTTTGCAGCAAAAGGACATAAAATAAAATAAAGCTTTGTATTATGAAAAATTTAGATTTTAAGTTAGGTTTAGTTTTTTTAGTGTTTTTTCAGCTGGGTTTATCCGCACAAGAATCCGAAGCTGAAAAACCGGCAATCATACCGCAGCCGGCAGAAATTGAGTGGAAAGACGAATTCTTTACACTTCAGGAAAGAACAGTGGTTTGTTTTACTTCCGGTGCAGAAGCATCGGCTGCCTGGCTGCAGAGATTGCTGCAAAATACATACACCCAAAGCTATACAATGCGGGGAGAAAATTGTAACGGTTTTAATCTAAGTATTAACCCAAAACTGGAAGAAACTTTGGGTAAAGAAGGTTACAAATTAGATGTTTCTTCTAGCACCGTCAGTTTAAAAGCGGCTTCAGAAGCCGGGTTATTCTATGCTATACAAACCTTGCGACAAATGTTCCCACCGGAAATTGAGAATGAAAAAGTTTCCGAAGAAATTAAACTTGCCCAGGTATCCATAACCGATAGTCCAAGATTTGAATGGCGTGGGTCTATGCTGGATATTTCCCGTAGTTTTTTTGGACCAGATTATATCAAAAAGCATTTAGACCGAATGGCTTTTTATAAATTAAACAGGCTTCATCTTCACTTAACCGATGACCAGGGTTGGCGTATAGAAATAAAACAAAAACCTAAATTAACCGAATTAGGAAGTAAAGGTGCCGTTAAGGGTGGTCGTTCTGGATATTTAACCCAGGAAGAATATAAAGAGATTCAGGAATATGCTGCGGCGAGAAATATTGTAATTGTTCCCGAAATTGATATGCCGGGACATATTTATTCAGCATTAATGGCTTATCCTGAACTAAACTGTGATGATTTGAGCAATATAGAACCCCGGTTGGCAACACCGCCACAACTTTTTCACGAGTATAAAGTTGGTTGGAGCAAATTATGCCTGGATAAACCGGAGATCTACGATTTTGTAGCCACCGTACTGGGAGAAATGGCAGAGATCACTACCGGAGATTATTTGCACATTGGTGGTGATGAAATTGAAGATGAACGATACAAGGAATTCGTGATAAAAGCCGATTCTATTGTTCAAAATCTTGGAAAAACAACAGTAGGCTGGGAAGAGGTAACACAGGCAGCAGTAGACAGTACTTTTATTAGTCAGCGTTGGAATGGTCATACTGAAAGCGTGGTGAATACGCCTATAATTGAATCTATTTGCTCGAGTTTTTATTTTGACCATGCAAACGTTCCGGGACAGGAAATGACTAATAACTGGTGTAAGGAAGATGGAGTTTCTTTAAAAGACGCTTATACTTTTAAGGTGGAAAACCCGAATACTATAGGGGTAGAAGCTCCGGTTTGGACCGAAATGGTGCTTTCTGATGAAGCTGCAGACGACAGATTCTGGCCAAGAACAATTGCCATGGCAGAAGTTGGCTGGACTAAAGAGGATAAAAAAGATTATAATAACTTTATAAAACGCCTGGGCGAACAAGGTTTAAGACTTGAATTTATGGATGTGAATTACTTTAGAAGTCCTGAAGTAAATTGGAATAGCGATCCTAAACGAGGTGTTTTTTCTGAATTTATGCCTGCTTCTAAGTGGTAAATTATCATAACTGAATTTAAAATGGAGAACAAAAGTCCCGATACAGAAAAGACTTCGAATTATAATGATTTGGAGAAAATGAGTACTGCAGACCTTCTAAGTAATATAAATAAGGAAGATAAAACTGTTCCTGAAAGCGTTGAAAAACAAATTCCCGCGATAGAAAAACTGGTTGATGAGATTGTTGAAAAAATGGAATCTGGTGGCAGGCTTTTTTATATCGGTGCGGGAACCAGCGGAAGATTGGGAGTTTTAGACGCTTCAGAGTGTCCTCCAACCTTTGGAGTTTCAGATCAAATGGTAATCGGTTTAATTGCCGGTGGTGATACCGCGCTTAGGAACGCAGTAGAAAACGCCGAAGATGATACCCGGCAAGCCTGGAAAGATCTTCAGGAATATCAAATTTCAGAAAAAGATGTGTTGGTAGGAATTGCCGCTTCAGGGACCACCCCTTATGTAATTGGAGGCATTAAAGAAGCCAGGAAAAATGGGATAGCAACTGGTTGCGTAACCTGTAGTTCAGGTAGTCCATTAGGGGTAGCCAGTGAGTTCCCTATAGAAGTAATCACAGGTCCTGAATTTGTGACCGGCAGCACCAGAATGAAAGCCGGGACTGCTCAAAAATTGATTTTAAATATGATTTCTACCAGTGTCATGATAAAATTGGGTAGGGTTAAAGGCAATAAAATGGTAGATATGCAGCTTTCTAATAAAAAATTGGTTGGCCGCGGCACCCGAATGATTATGGAAGAATTAGGCGTGGAAGAACAAGAAGCAGCTCGCTTGCTTCAGGAATATGGAAGCGTACGAAAGGCTGTGCTGGCTTATCGCAAGACCTAGTTAGGAGCTTTCTTCAACTTATCCTAATTCATCAAAAGTTAATCCATGAAAAAAACAATATTTTCCCTATTTGCTGTTTTCTTATTTTTTTATTCCTGTAAAACAACCAAAGAAGTACCGCAAATCACTGAAAAACCGATGACCCCGGAAGTAGAAGAAGTAGTTGAGGTAATTCCTGAAGAAATAGAAGCCCCTGAAACTCCCTCAAAGAAGCAGGTAAAATGGGATCCCAACATTCCAAAAAATATCGAGGAATTCCGGGCAGCCTGGATAGCAACAGTTGCCAACATCAACTGGCCCAGCAAACCCGGTCTTTCAACTTCAGCACAGCAACAAGAAGCGCTGGAACTTTTAGACTTTTTAGAAGAACACAATTTTAATGCAGTAGTATTCCAGGTACGTCCGCAGGCCGATGCACTCTATAATAGCGAAATAGAGCCCTGGTCTTATTATCTTACCGGAGAACAGGGAAAAGCTCCCGATCCTTATTACGATCCGCTTAAATTCTGGGTAAATGCTGCTCACGCACGCGGTTTAGAGTTACATGTTTGGTTAAATCCTTATCGCGCACATCACACCACCGGGAAAGAAATCAGCGAAAAATCGGTCATTAAAACCAATCCTGGTCTTGTTGTGGAACTGGAAAACGGGATGTGGTGGATGGATCCTGCCCAAAAAGGAACTCAAGATCGTTCTTCGGCAGTAGTAATGGATATTGTAAAGCGTTACGATGTTGACGGTATTCATTTTGACGACTATTTTTATCCTTACGATTCTTATAATAACGGCAAAGACTTTCCAGACGATTTAAGTTGGAGAGCCTACCAGGCTGCCGGGGGTGAACTTTCCCGTGGCGATTGGCGTCGGGAAAGCGTAAACGTCTTTATCAAAAGAATTTACGAGGAAATTAAAGCAGAAAAGCCGCATGTGAAATTCGGATTAAGTCCGTTTGGAATATGGAGGCCGGGATATCCGGAATCTGTTCAGGGGTATGACCAATATGATAAATTATATGCGGATGCTAAACTATGGCTAAATGAAGGCTGGATAGATTATTATACACCACAATTGTACTGGAAAATTAGTCAGTTAGGTCAGAGTTTCCCTGAACTATTGGGGTGGTGGCAGAGTGAAAACACCAAGCAACGCCATTTATGGCCGGGAATGAATGTTGGCGGCGAAGGTGATGAAATGCATATTACCGAGGTGATCAATCAAATTATGATTACCCGCGGAATGCTTCCGCAGAGCAAAGGAGCAGTGCATTGGAGTATTGGGCCACTAAAAAAAAATCCAGAACTTGCAAAAGCATTAAAAGAAGGACCGTATAGAAAGAAAACCCTGGTTCCGCCAAGTCCATGGTTAGACAATACTCCTCCTCAAATTCCGAACGTAACCGTAAATGAAAACCTAGATAAAATTGAAATCACCTGGGGATTAGAAAATGATTCCGACATTCAAAAATGGGTAGTATATTTTAAATATGAGACCGGAAACTGGGATTATAAAATTTTAACTTCCGAAAAAAGAAGTCAGGATTTACAGAAAGAAGTAGGAGAGAAGAAGACTAAACTTCAAAAGATTGGAGTGACTGCTGTAGATCGCACCGGAAACCAAAGTGAATTCATAGAAATTGAAATAAATTAACCAATTATGAGCCCTATCCTCGTTTTTGGCGTAATAGCCGGCTATTTTCTTTTATTACTGGCTATTAGTCATTTTACCTCAAAGCAAGCCGATAATAATACCTTCTTCACCGCAAACAGGCAATCTCCCTGGTTTCTGGTAGCCTACGGGATGGTTGGCGCAACCTTATCTGGAGTTACTTTTATTTCGGTTCCCGGGGAAGTTGGTAACTCCAACTGGACCTATTTGCAATTTGTGATGGGGAATATGGTAGGTTATGCGGTGATCGCCCTTGTTTTAATTCCGTTGTTCTATAAGTTGAAATTAATTTCAATTTATGAATATTTAAAAGATCGCTTTGGGCAAAACTCCTATTATGCAGGAGCTTCGTTTTTCCTTATTTCCCAAACAATAGGTGCTTCTTTTCGATTATTTTTAGCGGCTTTAGTCTTGCAAATCGCATTTTTTGATGCTTTTGGAATTCCGTTTTGGGTAACGGTAATGATCACCATTGCTCTAATTTGGTTGTATACCTTTCGGGGTGGAATTAAAACTATTGTTTGGACCGATACCTTACAAACTACCTTCTTATTATTAGCGGTTGTGATTAGTATTTTTATGATCGTAGACCATATGGGACTCGAATTTACCGATGTATTCGCAACAGTGGCCAAAAGTGAAAAATCTACTATTTTCGACTGGAACTGGCGCTCCAATAACGCATTTTTTAAGAGTTTTCTGGCGGGAATATTCATTACCATAGCCATGAACGGACTTGACCAAAACGTGATGCAGAAAAACCTGACCTGTAAAAGTAAAGGGGAGGCACAAAAGAACATTTTTTGGTTTTCTATCGTGTTTTTCTTCTCTACGGTACTGTTTTTAGCCCTCGGGGTGCTGTTGTACAAATATGCGATAGATCAGGGAATCGCCATTCCTGAAAGAACAGATGATCTTTATCCATTACTGGCTTTAAATCATTTCGGAATTCTTGCCGGTGTTGTTTTTCTATTAGGAATTACCGCTGCCGCATTTTCCAGTGCAGATTCAGCATTAACAGCACTTACCACTTCGTTTTGTGTGGATATTTTAGATATTCAGAAAAAAGAAAAAAATCAGAAAAAGACCAGATTATTGGTTCATATTGGCTTTACCATTTTAATGTTCCTGGTAATTATAGTCTTTAATGCATTAAACGATAGTAGTGTGGTAAGCGCCGTCTTTAAAGTAGCCGGTTTCACTTATGGACCATTATTAGGTCTATTCGCTTATGGTTTATTGAGTAAAAATCCGGTTAGGGATAAATGGGTGCCCGTGGTATGCATTTTATCACCGGTAATTTCAGTAATTTTAGATTTCAATTCTGAAGCCTGGTTAAACGGCTATCAGTTTGGTTTTGAAATTTTGTTGGTTAACGCCGCAATTACGATGTTAGGCCTTTTCGCCTTGTACAGAGCTAAAACCGATGAGGTTTCTATTGACTAAAATTCTAAGAAAATGGAGCTAAAATTTCATCCATACAACCTGGAACTAAAAAATACCTTTACCATAAGTCACGGTTCCAGGGATGTTCAGCCAACTTTAATTGTTTCCTTAAGCGATCGTGGGTTTACCGGTTATGGAGAAGCCACGGCAACTTCCTATTACGGAGTTACGATTAAAAAAATGCAGGCCGATATTCTTAATATTGAAGACTTAATTGCTGAAAATATCCTCCTGGAGCCTGAGGAATTATGGGAATTAACTTATCCGCATTTAAAAGAGAATCCATTTGCGCTATGTGCACTGGATATGGCGATGCATGATCTCCACGGAAAAAGAAATCTGCAACCGCTTTATCAACTATGGGGGTTGGATTTAAAGAACATTCCGCTTACCAATTATACTATCGGGATAGATTCCGTAGAAAAAATGGTTCAGAAAATTAAAGAATTTCCCTGGCTACTTTACAAGATAAAACTGGGAACAGAAGATGATGTAGCCATTGTAAAAGAACTGCGTAAGCATACAGATTCAGTATTTAGGGTAGATGCCAATGCCGCATGGACAGTTGATCAAGCTATAGAGAATGCCAAAGCTTTAAAAGAACTAAATGTGGAGTTTCTGGAACAACCATTGAGATCTGATGATTGGGAGGGAATGGAAAGACTCTACAAAGAATCAGTTTTGCCACTTATTGCGGATGAAAGCTGTATTGAAGAAAGCGATGTTGATAAGTGTGCAGGTTATTTTCACGGCATCAACATTAAACTTACCAAATGCGGCGGTCTTACCCCGGGCAAACGAATGATTTTAAAAGGAAAATCCCTCGGGTTAAAAGTTATGGTGGGTTGTATGACAGAATCTACCGTGGGAATTTCAGCCATAGCACAATTATTGCCACTTTTAGATTACGTAGATATGGACGGAGGACTTTTAATTAAAAATGATATCGCCGATGGTGTAAAAGTCTATGACGAAAAAGTACATTTCCCTAAAAGAAACGGCACCGGTGTTGAATTATATGAAAAATAGATAAATTACGTCATTCTGAACTCGTTTCAGAATCTAAGCTTCTTAAAAAGTAAAAATAATTACCAATGAAACTAATTGTAAAATCTTATTTACCCTTCCTCTTAACGCTTTTCTTATTCGCATCCTGCGAGGAGAAAGAAGAAAAAAAAGAGGAGAATCCGCTTCAAACCGAAATAGCAGAAGTAGAAAAAAACTACGCGCCAGATGGCCGGGTTGCACTCTTTGAAGTTACAGCTGAAAGAAACGGAGAAACTTATATTCTTAAAGGTGAATCTAACGATCCTGAAGCGGT
>DATFJA010000176.1:0-11527 GCA_035269545.1 Salegentibacter sp. | reverse complement strand
GAGCTATTATTTTTGAAATTAAACTTAAAATCCTACCCTGATAGTTTCCACTCAACATTCTGGGCTGTAATACTTTCTGGTTGGTTTCGCGGTTTAGTTTCGCTAAAAACTCTGGTTCTTTAGCTGAATGTTCTAAAATATAATCATCTATCGCTTCAGGTAAAAAATGCATTGGCTTCTAATTTTGTTCAAATTTAGAGAAATTATTACTTCTGAAGCTTGAAATATTATTCCTCTTTTCCCTTAAAACCCGACTTTTAGAATAGCTTGAAACTATATTTTAAATTGTATTTTTACTCGAAAACTTAGATTTGAAATCTCCAGAATTTAAAATACAACCACACATGCAGTTTAAAAATACCCTGGAATTTGCCAGAAAACTCGATGCGGAAGATAAATTATCATCTTACCGCGATCAATTTATTTTTCCGCAGCACGAGGGAGAAAATGTGATTTACTTCACCGGAAATTCTCTTGGTCTTCAACCAAAATCTGCTAAAAAATATGTAGATGAGATAATGACCGATTGGGCCAATCTCGCTGTAGAAGGTCATTTTTATGCCGAAAAGCCCTGGTGGGATTACCACGAAAGATTTTCTGCCAAACTGGCTAAAGTTGTAGGCGCTAAACCGGCTGAGGTTACCGTCATGAATACACTTACGGTAAACTTACATTTGTTGATGGTTTCTTTTTATCAACCAAAAGGAAAGCGCTATAAGATTATTTGTGAAGAAAAAGCTTTTCCCAGTGACCAGTATATGATTTCCAGCCAGGTTCGCTTCCACGGGTATGATCCAGATGACGCGATCGTGGAAATTAAAAGACGTGAAGGAGAAAATAATTTTAGAACCGAAGATATTCTGGCAAAGATCAAAGAAGTAGGGGAGGAATGTGCTTTGGTACTTATTGGGGGTGTGAATTACTATACCGGGCAAGTGCTGGAAATGGGAACGATTACAAAAGCAGGCCACGAGGTAGGTGCTTTTGTTGGTTGGGATCTTGCACACGCTGCTGGAAACATTGAATTGAACCTGAGTAAATGGAACGTAGATTTTGCTGCCTGGTGCAGTTATAAATATATGAATAGTGGTCCCGGCAATGCTTCCGGATGTTTTATTAACGAAAAATATCACAATCAAAAGGATATTCCTCGCTTTGAAGGTTGGTGGGGACATAGTAAAGAACGCCGGTTTTTGATGGAACCTGAATTCCAGCCGGAAAAAGGTGCAGACGCCTGGCAAATTTCTAATGCTCCCATATTGGCATTAGCGCCTTATTTAGCTTCCCTGGAAATGTTTGAGGAAGTTGGGATGACCGCTTTAATAGAAAAGCGGAATAAAATTGTGGCCTACCTCGAATTTATTCTGCACGAAATTGATAAGGAAGTAGATAGTAGGTTTGAGATTATCACTCCCGCTAAACAGGAGGAACGCGGCACGCAACTTTCCGTGTTTTTACATGGGGAAGGCAGGGAATTATTCAATTATTTAATGAAAAATGGAGTAATAACCGATTGGCGGGAACCCAATGTAATTCGCCTGGCACCGGCTCCTTTTTATTGTTCTTTTGAAGATATGTTCCAGTTCGGACAAATTCTTAAGAAAGGAATTTTAGAAAAATCTAAATAAAAATAGATGCTTACTTAATTTAAAATCAATGAAAAAGATAATTGCTATTTGCTTGTTGATGGTCTCAGTAACAGGTTTTGCCCAAAATACTGATAGGGATCTGGAACTTCAACAGAAATTGGAAGCGCTAATTGATGATTTTAAAGGCGATGTGGGTATTTATGTTAAAAACTTGGAAAGCGGGAGAGAAGTCTCGATAAATGCCGATACGATTTTCCCAACGGCGAGTATTGTGAAAGTGCCGATTCTAATTAAGATTTTTGACAAAATTGAAAAGGGGGATTTGAATTATAATGACACCCTGGTTTATTCAACAGATCGTATTTACGGTGGTTCCGGGTTGATGCAGTTTTATAAAGACAGCACAAAAACAGATTTGAGAACACTGGTTGCTTTAATGATTAGCTATAGTGATAACGTCACTTCTTTATGGAACCAGGAACTTGCGGGTGGCGGAGAAGAAATTAATAATTTAATGAAGGAGTTTGGCCTGCAACATACCCGGGTAAATTCCAGAACTGATGGCAGGGAAAAAGATTGGGAAAAATATGGCTGGGGCCAAACTACTCCGCGTGAAATGGCTTTTCTTTTAGAAGAAATACGAAAACGTGATCTTATAAGTGCTGCAGCCAGCGATGAGATGTACAGGTTGCTGGGTAACTCGTTTTACCAGGATTATGCTTTATCGCAAGTGCCACCTTTTGTACAGGCTGTTGCTAAACAGGGTATGGTAAACAAATCCCGATCTGAGCTTTTTATGGTAAATGCGCCTTCCGGAGATTATGTTTGTTATATAGCAACAAAAAACAATGAAGATGAATCCTGGGAAGAAGGTAATGAAGCCTGGGAATTACAAAGAAAGATTTCAGCTTTGCTTTGGAATTACTTTGAACCAAATTCTGATTGGGAACCTGCTGAAGGTGCCGAAGAAATATTGAGTGGTTCTAAAGACTAAGATTTAAAGAACAAAAGAATATCTGTTCAGGTAGCTCGTTTAAACAATTATTTATAAAAACGAAAAAGCCACGTATTCGTCAGTAATTGATGAACTCGTGGCTTTTTGAGTCTATAAAGTTTTAAAATTACTTTATTTTAATATCAGTAAAGAACAATTCAAAACTTCCGTCTGGAGATTTATGAGTTTTAGAAATTTTTAAACCCTGGATATCTTCGAAATCCTGCCAGGTAGTGGGCATCTCCCTTTTTCCGTCTGCAGATTTATAAATCCATTCTTCCAAAAGAAGATCATCTTTATAATAAACTACGTAAGTATCGCCGGGTGTATAACCGCCTTCATCTTTATAAGAAACTTCCAGGTAATTCATTTCTTCCTTGCTAATTGGGGCGATGCCTGTTTTTTCTTCGGAAATATCTGCATCACTCCACACCATTTGAAAAGGGAATAAAAACCAGTAGGAATCATTGATGAATTTTTGGTCTATTTCCTTGTCATCTTCAGAAATGCTATCGGTTTTGGTGTAAGTTTGGCTAATGTCGCCTTCGGTAAGCCTAATTTCATCGGTTTTCGGTTTCCAGGTCCAGGCTCTGCTGGTTCTTAATGAATCCTGGACGCTTACATTAAATGTGAATTGAATTTCTTCTACGTCGTCGAAATTATTTAATCCGTGAGCCACGGCTATTTGCCGTTGAATGCTCTTTTCCGGTTCGGCGGCAGTTTCCTGGCCAATTCGGGTTTCTTTTTCCTTACAGCTAAATAAAGCAGTAATTAGGAAGCTAAAAAGTGCAAGTTTTTTCATAGTGATTGGTTTGTTATAAAGATACAAAAACTGCTTTTAAATAGCATTAACACTCATTCCTCCGTCTGCTATAATATTTTGACCGGTGATATAGGAAGATTTATCCATAGCCAGGAAAGCGATTATAGAGGCCATTTCATTGGCTTCGGCCACGCGATTTAATGGTGTTCTTTTAATAATGGGATCCATTCTTTCTTTCTCACTTAAAAGCCCCTTGGTAAGTGGCGTAACAGTAAACCAGGGAGATACAGCATTTACCCGAATACCATCTTTGGCCCATTCTACAGCAAGACTTCTGGTTTGTTGTAATAATCCTGCTTTAGACATAGCATATGGTGTACCCGTACCAACATCTTGTATTGCCGCAGAAGACGCCACATTCACGATCTTTGCATCGCCACTTTTTTGAAGCAGTGGATAAAGTTTTCGGCTTAATTCAAAAGGAGCATTCAGATTGATTTCCATTACTTTTCTAAATTCTTCATCGGTATATTCCATGGCTTTTTTGCGAATATTTATACCCGCGTTATTTACTAATATATCCAGTTTACCCCATTGCTTTTCAATATGATCAGAGACCTTTTGTCTATCTTCAACAAGGGCGACATCGGCTGCCAGGCCATATACCTTTTTCCCGTCTTTTTGCAAGTCTTCTAATAGGTGGTCAACATCCTTTTGAGTTCGGGAAGTAAACAAAACTTCGGCTCCCAGTTCGAGAAATTCTAAAACAGCAGCTTTTCCAATTCCTTTGGTACCGCCGGTAACCAGGGCATATTTATTCTTGAGGTTCCACATAGTATTTATTGAGTTTTGAGTATTAAATTTTATACAATTAAAAAACCCTTTGAGAATTTTTCAAAGGGTTAATGATTCGATTAAGTTACTAATTACAGACGGCGTCCGGTCAATAATTTATACAAAATAAGGATTACGGCTATTACAATTAGAATGTGGATAATGCTTCCCAGGTCTGGAAATGCAAAATAGCCAACAAGCCATCCTATTACTAGTAATACTACGATGAGCCATATTAAATCTTTCATATTGGTTAGTTTTATGTAGCTGTGCTACTTTGGTTAATTGCACATACAAGTTAATAAATAAATTCTTGTTTTTTAAAAGGTCAAAAACTTAATATCTGAATCAGAGCACTTTACTTATTACTACCCGAAATTAATCTTAAGTTCTAAACGAATTTATAGAATAACCGATTTCGGTTAATAGCTTTTAACTACGGTTTAACTCTAGTGTTAAAATTTTTCAGGATTCTTAATTATAGTATTTGCGCGTTCTTTTATTTTAGATAGTTCATCCCCGGACTTTTTGTCCAGTAGGCTGAACATCATAGACATTCGTCTGTTCCCTTTGAAAAATTCACGTTTATCATCTAAAAAATTCCAGTATAAACTATTGAACGGACAGGAGTTTTCGCCGGTTTTTTTCTTTACATCGTAATGGCAGCCTTTGCAATAATTGCTCATTTTATTAATGTAAGAACCACTGGAAACATAGGGTTTGGTGGCTACAATCCCACCATCGGCAAACTGGCTCATGCCGCGTGTATTGGTTATTTCTACCCATTGAATTGCGTCAATATAAATACCAAGATACCAGGCATCAACTTCATCAGGATGGGTTTGGGTAAGTAGCGCGTAATTACCGGTTATCATTAATCGCTGTATATGATGAGCGTATGCATTATCCAGGCTTTGCTGAACACTATGCTTCAGGCAATTCATTTTTGTATCTCCAGTCCAGTAAAATTCCGGTAGTTTATTCTGATTATCCAATTTATTACTTTTTCTATAACCCGGCATTTCCTTCCAATAAATCCCGCGCATATATTCTCGCCAACCAAGGATTTGACGTACAAAACCTTCTACCTGAGAGATGTCTATTTCATCTTTATTTTCCCTCCAATAGTGAATTACCGAATCTATCACTTCCTTTGGATTAAGCATCTTGGTATTAAGTGCAAAAGATAATCTGGAATGAAATAAGTAAGCTTCGTCGGTATGCAAAGCATCCTGGAAATCTCCAAAATGAACCAGCAGGTTTTTACTGAAATAATTCAAAACTGACAGGGAATCTTCCCGACTTGTGGGCCAGTTGAATTTTTTGGCATCAATGTTTCCTATAGTTTTAATACCTGCTTCTTCTACCTCTTCTAATAATCCTGAAACATCTTTTCTAAATCCGCGTTCATGAGGGATTTCCGGATTCCCGTTCCATTTTTTACGGTTAGATTGATCAAAATTCCATTTTCCACCTTCGGGATCTTTATTATTTGCCATTAGCACGTCATATTTTTTGCGCATATCGCGGTAAAAATATTCCATGGTCATTTGTTTCTTTCCTTCATAGAAATTACTAAGATCCTCCCTGGAAGTAAGAAAATGTTCGGTATCGTATGCTTCTGTTTCAATTTTTAATTGATTGCAAAAGTCTTTTAATTGAACGTCAAGCCGGTACTCGTCTGGAAGTTGATATTCAAATTTTTCAATTTCGTATTCAGAAATTAACTTTTTTAAGTTGTCAGTTAAGGTTTGTTCGTTTTTTTTATCGTTGATCTTAAGGTAAACTACTTCGTGCTCTCGTTCCTTTAAATACTCCGCAAAATCACGCATCGCACTAAAGAATCCAATTACTTTCTGAATATGATGCACTACGTAATCGGTTTCCTGCCGCATCTCCATAAAAACATAAAGCAGGTTTTCCTGCTCTTCCTTAAACCAACTGTGTTGATGATTAAGCTGATCGCCTAAAATCAACCTTAAGGTTTTTACTCTTTTAGCCATAAATCCTGGAATTTTTGATCTGGATCGTAACGCTCGGCCTGTCGTTTAATATTAAATTTCCTATCCCTTGGATCATTACCAACGCCGCTGTTGTACATCCAGTTCCCCCAATTACTGTGCACATCATAATCTATAAGCAAACTTTCAAAATAAGATGCGCCAACTCGCCAATCCTGTTTTAATTCTTTTGCCCAATAACTGGCAACATTTTGCCTTCCGCGGTTGCTCATAAATCCGGTGGCGGCAATTTCTTTCATATTTGCATTTACGAAAGGTTCTTTAGTTTCTCCTTTTATCCATTTTTGTTTAGCAGTTTCATCGTCGTTCCATTCGAGGTCTTTCTCCAGGATGCCGTCAATTTTGAATATTTTGTTGCCGTGTTTAAGTGAAATAAATTTAAAATAATCCCGCCAAATTAATTCAAAAATGAGCCAGTAGGTATCCTGATTTTTGGTGATCTCTTTTTCAAATTTTTTAACTTCCCAATAAACCTGTTTTGCCGATACACTCCCATTAGCAAGCCAGGCCGATAATTTTGAGCTGTAATCTTCACCAAGTAGTCCATTTCTTGTTTGTTTATATTGGGCTAGATTTTGTGTTTCCCAGAAATACTGTTGAATTCTCTTCCTGGCCTGCTTTGCTCCACCTTCAAAGGGAAAGGCTGTTCTTGAATCCTGCTCAAACTCTTCGAATCCTAAATCTTTTAGGCCGGGGATTTCTGTGTTGTTTTTAATATTAAAATTCTCGTCGTTTAGTGACTTGGGAGTTGAAACACATTGTCTAACTGAAACTTTTGCTTCACACTTTTTTCTGAATTCTGTAAACACTTTAGGAATGTCCTTGAGTGGATATGGAATATCTTCAGGATGAAATAAAAACTGGTCGTAAAAGCTTGCAAACCGGATATCTTCTGAAACTTCTTTCTGTACTTTCGAGATTATAATTTGTTCTTCGCTGGTCCATTCTTCTTGAAGATAGACCCTGGAGATAGAATTTTCTTCGATAAATTCTGGTAAGCATTTCTCAGGTTTTTCCTGGTAGGTATATAACGGGATATTTAAGTCTGCTAAATTTTCTTTTAATTCAGTAATTGTTTCGATGAGAAACTTAGCTCTAAACTTTCCTGTCTTTTTAAAGCCGAATTCATTGAATTCAAAATGCCTGGGATCAAAAAAATAAATAGCAATAACTTTGCCATTCTCTTTACAGGCTTCTGCTAAAGCTGAATTATCCTCGATGCGTAAATTATTTTTAAACCAAATTAATCCTGTACTCATTATTTATTTCTTCTGCATTTTTCACTACAATAAATTACTTCTTCCCAGTTTTTCTCCCATTTCTTACGCCACTTAAAAGGCTTTTGACAAACAGGACATATTTTCTCCGGCAAATTAGATTTCTTTACCGTTTTCATCAATCAATTATCTTTCTTAAAAAATGACTTAATTTCCTGCCCGGGTCTGGCATAATGGAAACGATCTAAAAGATTAGGAAGCGCGTAACCGTCTAAACCATTTATGGCCACAGTTTCTGCATCGTCCAGTCGTAACCATCCATCTGGTGCCTGAATCCCCTCGTCAAAGTATATATGTTCGATGGCACCAACTACCATCACAGTATCATTTTCTTTGATATAGTATTCGTTCACAAATTTACAACCTAATTTTACCGTAGATTGCTTTACATAAGGTGCGAAAAAGTCATCAAGGTATTCTTCCTCAAGCCCGGTTTTCTGAAATTCAGAAACTTCTTCCTCGTATTTTGCGGCCGTTTGGTGGGCTCTTTCTATCATGTCTTTTTGCACATGATTTACTGTAAAATACTGGTTTTCTTTAATATTCTTATACGTGTTTCTGGGTACATCCTTAGTGGGGCGGGTAATAAAGCCAAGTAAAGCGGGATTGCTCCCCAGGTGGGTAACCGAACTAAACACGGCTACATTAACTCCGTTTTCCTTAGATTTAGTAGCGATTAGATTGGCCGATTTATAACCGGTTACGCTATTAATAAGGTTTAAACGGAATACTTTTTCCATTTCGGTAATTTCTTCTGAGGTAATGTGTTCCATATACTTAAAATAAAAAAGATGACTAAAACTTAAAAAATGTCTCTGCGAAAATTAATTTTCTTCCTGACAAATTTATGTTTTAGTCACCTTAAGATTTTAATGATTAGCTTTTCTTTATAAATTGATTAGCCCTGGTTTTCCAGTTTATTGATTCTCATTTCATATTCTTCCATAGCTTCGCGAACAGCATCAACATTATCTGAAGATTTTTGATGCGCAGCATTCATTGCTTTTTCTAATTCCTGGTCGGGGTGTTGAAACAAATCGGTAATTACATGATTTATCTTGTCGATAATACTTTCCTGGCTATTTTTAATGTCTTCCAGTTTATTTAATGTAGACCTCATTTGTTCAATTTTCGACTCATCCATAGTTTTATGTTTTTAAGTGTAGTCTTAAATTTACTTTTTTCTGAGTAGAATTTAGATCCAATTAACCTGTTTTTAAGGACTTTTAATCTAAAATTAAGAACTTTCAACTGTAGATTTTGAGGCCTTTTTATTGGATCTTTGTTGCCTTTAATCTTCTGTGTGCGGAATGTGTATTCATTCGCTATGGCTATATGGGTATTCTTTTTCAACCACCTTCGCTAAAACTGGATTAGAAATAAGATACTTACAAACAAAACCATTCATTTAAATGGTAAATCGACTCGGCTTAAACCCGTTGATGCGGTTTAAAGTCAGTAGAATTAAGTATTTTCGTAACTTAAATTGCATTTTCTGGAAGCTATTAATTTTATTTTAGAGATGCACACTAGTCATTTTATGCAAACACCAAAAAAAATCGCCATTGTAGGCTCAGGATTGGTTGGATCTTTGCTTGCCATTTATCTTAGAAAGGCCGGGCACGAGGTAGAAATATTTGATCGAAGAAAAGACGTTAGAAAAGTTGAGTTTTCAGGTCGGTCAATTAACCTTGCCATGTCCAATCGCGGCTGGAAGTCATTGAGGGCTGTGGGCATTGAAGAAGAAATAAAAAAGCTGGCGCTTCCTCTGGATAAAAGAGCGATGCACGTAAACGATAAACCGCTCTATTACCAAAAATACGGAAAAGAAGAAGAAGCAATTTTCTCTATTTCTCGTGGTGTTTTAAACCGAAAAATGATCACACTGGCCGAAGACGCCGGAGCTAAGTTTAGGTTTGAAGAAAAGGTTTGGGACATTGATATGGCTGAAGCCAAATTATATACCGGAGAAAGCGAAAAAGGGGAGTGGAAGGAATATCAGTTCGACTTGATTTTTGGAGCTGACGGTGCTTTTTCCCGAGTTAGGCATAAAATGCAAAGGCAGAGTAGGTTTAATTATTCACAGCATTTTATAAATGTAGGCTATAAAGAATTGAACATTGCACCAAATGAAGATGGCAGTCATAAAATGGACAATGCCTCTTTTCATATTTGGCCTCGCGGTGAATTTATGCTTATTGCCATGCCTAATTTAGATGGTAGTTTTACCTGCACTTTATTTATGCCTTTTGAAGGTGAAAACTCTTTTGAAAGCATAAAAACCGAGAAAGATGCCGATTTGTTTTTCCAAAAACACTTTCCGGATATAAACGAGGAGATTGAAAACCTGAAGCGGGATTTCTTCAAAAATCCTACCAGTAGTATGGTGACTATTAAATGTTTTCCCTGGTCTTACTGGGAAAAAGTGACTTTAGTTGGAGATTCGGCGCATGCGATCGTGCCATTTTACGGGCAGGGAATGAACGCCGGTTTTGAAGATATTTTGGTGCTAAGCCAAAAAATGGAAGAACACGGGGATGACTGGGAACGCATTTTTGAAGAATACCAGGAGTCCCGTAAACCAAATGCTGATGCTATTGCCGAATTAAGCTATCGCAATTTCATAGAGATGAGCAGCAAAACTGCAGATCCTGATTTTTTACTAAGGAAGAAAATTGAAACCTGGTTTTCCAACAAACATCCCAATACATGGGTGCCTTTGTATTCAAGGGTGACTTTTTCTGATAAACCGTATGCTGAAGCTTTGGCCATTGGTGATTATCAACGAAAAATTATGGATCACATAATGGAAATTCCTGAAATTGAGAAGAATTGGGATTCTTCTGAAGTTGAAAGTGAAATTTTAAAGCTACTGAATAATAAACCGGCTTTTTTAGTCTAAATTTTCCTGGACTTCAGCTTGAATATTTAGGCTATCGTACACACTAACCATCGTTTCTTCGTCTTCGGTTAAAACAACGAGCATATCATTGGCTTCAACTACTGTATTTCCATTAGGAGTGATAAATTTATTGTCCCTGGAAATCATAGCGATAATCGCCTTTTTCGGAAATTTTAAATCTACAATTCTTTTTCCCACAGAATGGTTGTATTCGGGAATATTGATTTCTCTCAAAAACGATTTAGCATTATCGGCCATAAAAGCATCTACAGGCGATTTTTGTTTTGCTTTCATTGGTAGAGATACGTGCAGCCATTTTGCCACCACAGATAAAGTAGTTCCCTGAATTAGTACTGAAGTTAAGGATACAAAGAATACGATATTAAAAATCATATCTGCTTTTTCAATCCCGGCAAGCAAGGGATAGGTTGCAAATACAATTGGGACGGCCCCTCGAAGACCTACCCAGGAAATATACCAACGACGGCGCATCTTCATTTTAAAGAAAATTAAACTCAAGAACACGCCTAAAGGTCTTGCAATTAAAATAAGAAAAACCGAGATGAAAATGCCTACCCCAATAACCGGAACTATATGTGAGGGATAAACCAGTAAACCTAAAGTAAGGAAGAGTACAATTTGCATTAGCCAGGCCAACCCGTCAAACATTCGCATGATGGTCTTTTTATGGATAATATTATGATTCCCAAGATAAACTCCGCTTAAGTACACCGCTAAAAAACCATTCCCATCAAGAGCATTTGTTGCAGAAAAAACAATAAACATTAAGGCAATTGCGAGTACCGGGTATAAACCTTCAAAGTCCAGTTTTATTTTATTAATTACGATCCGGCTTAATTTACCGAATATAAATCCAAGAGCAGCACCTATAAGAATTTGCTGCAGAAACATTGGAATAATACTGTAAATACTTTGATCTTGATTAACCACCAGACCTAAAAAGGCTATGGTGAGAAAATAGGCCATGGGATCGTTACTACCACTTTCTAACTCAAGCGTAGGTCTTAAATTAGATTTTAGAGCCAGGTTTTTTGATCTTAGAATTGAAAATACCGCCGCTGCGTCTGTAGAAGATACAATGGCGCCAAGCAGTAAGCCTTCATAAATCGTGAAATCGGTAATAAAC
>DATFJA010000175.1:0-21149 GCA_035269545.1 Salegentibacter sp. | reverse complement strand
TGCTGTCTTTTTCAACTTTAAATTCATCCAGTTCATCTTCAAAATCTTCCAGGGTTTTCAAGAAAAGTTCGTTGAGTTGAATCTTAAAATTATTGAATTCTACTGGAATTTCACCGGCAACTTCGGTAATTGCTTCAGCATCCAGTTGCCTGCGGTGAGAAAGCTGATCTAAAACCTTTGCTTTGGTTGCCAGAACATTGGCTCGCGCCCTTACCGCATTGGAACTTAAAGAATCTGGGATACTTGAGGCAAGCGATTCCATAACCTGTGAAATAGGCTTGGAACTTTCTATGGTTTGCCGGAGGTCGTAATTCTTCAACTGGTCAACTTCGTTTTGTGCGGCAATGTAGGATAACCATTGTATAGCATGTGCTCTCGCTTCCGGAAGTAAAACTACTTGCTGTTTGGTAGTTTTTATAGGTTGGTTTAAGGTTATAGAGTCTAGCTGAGTACTGGAAATGTCTTTATTCGATGACTTTTCACCACAAGACCAAAGAAAAATAAATGATATAAAAATCAGTTTTTTCATATACAGACAAAGTTAATCTAAAATACTTCAGTTTTCATAAAATTCCTGCCGCGAAAGCTGAAGAGATAAAAGATTTCTAATAAAAGGAAAGGTTTCGGGAGTTTCGTTGCGAATACCTCTATATAAATAAATATATTTGCGGAAAAATCAATACGATGGCCGGGAAAATTTTAATTATTGGAGCTTGCGGACAAATAGGAACCGAGTTGACGCTGAAATTACGCGATCTCTACGGAAATGATCAGGTTGTAGCAAGTGATATAAGAGAAGGAAATGAAGAACTTATGAGTTCTGGCCCTTTTGAAAAGGTTGATGCAACTGACGCGGGTTTAATTGAATCTATTATTGATAAATACGAGGTTTCTCAAGTTTACCTAATGGCTGCAATGTTAAGCGCTACCGCAGAAAAGGCACCAATGAAAGCCTGGAACCTTAATATGGATTCACTTTTTCATATTTTAAATTTTGCTAAGGATAAAAAGATCAAAAAAGTGTTCTGGCCTTCAAGTATAGCGGTTTTTGGACCTACCACGCCTAAAAACGATACGCCACAAACCACCATTATGGAGCCTTCTACGGTTTACGGAATTAGTAAGCAAACAGGTGAGCGATGGTGTGAATATTTTCATGATAAATATGGAGTAGATGTTAGGAGTATGCGTTATCCCGGAATTATAAGTTATAAAACTCTTCCCGGTGGCGGAACTACAGATTATGCTATAGAAATTTTCCATGAAGCTTTAAAAAACAAAGCATATACTTCATTTTTAGCTGAAGACACCGGTTTGCCTATGATGTATATGGATGATGCCATAAAAGCTACGGTGGATATTATGGAAGCGCCTTCAGAAAAAATAAAAGTGCGGTCTTCTTATAATCTGTCAGCATTAAGTTTTACTCCAAAAATTCTTGCTGAAGCTATCCAGAAGGAAATACCGGATTTTAAGATTGCTTACGAGCCAGATTTCAGACAAAAAATCGCTGATTCCTGGCCTTCCAGTATAGACGATTCTCAAGCCAGAGAAGACTGGCAATGGAAACATGATTTTGATATGGATAGTCTTGTTAAAGAAATGCTTTCCGGTGTTTCTAATCAATTGAAAGCTCTAAAATAATTACTCGATTATTGAGTTTTATTCCAAGAGGCTATTGTAGGTATAGGCATTAAATTTAATGCCCTCAGTTTAATACTGTAGAGGGGTCTCCAATTTTACATTACCACTAAGATAGATTAATCTATATCTCAAAGCAGGGGGGCACAGTAAATATTAGGCATAAAAAAAGCCGCTATAAATAGCGGCTTTTAAAGTTCTTGAAATAGGATAATATATATTATTCTATAACGCGTACTTCAGCAGCGTTAACTCCTTTTCTTCCTTCTACTTCAACGTACTCAACTTTATCACCTTCGTTCAAGCTTTCGCCATCTAAACCAGTAATGTGTACGAAGATGTCTCTTCCTGTTTCGTCGTTGGTAATGAATCCGTATCCTTTAGACTCATTGAAAAATTTAACTGTACCTTCCATTGTAATAATAAAATAAATAATTAATAAAGGACAAAGTTAGTACAATATTATTGAAGACAATGCAATAATATCAATTTTCTTTTGAAAGTATTCTAAAACAGCGACTTAATCAATGCCTTTATCTCGCATCTTATCCATGTTCTCCTTAGTGAGAGTGTAGTCTTTGAGACGTTTTCCTTTCCACCTCACATAGAGGAAAATAGGCATTAAAATAAATGCACTGGCTAAAACAGCAAGACCAATTATCTGGTCTCCTAATAGAACATCCTCGAAAGTTCGGTAGTAGAATCCTACTCCAATGGCAACGAGTATTAATATTCCTAAGATTTTCAAAATAGTATTCATAGCATTAAACAGTTACTTCTATTAATTTTTGTCGATAAGCGGTAAGTAGTTTAGATTTAGAAATAAAACCTATATATTTCCCATCTTCTACTACCGGTAAATTCCAGGCGTTCGTTTCCTGAAATTTTCTCATCGTGTCTTTGGGTCGGTCTTTACGCAGGTCAATAATTGCCGGTGCTCTTTGCATAATATCGCTCACTTTTACATAATCATACATTTTCTGATCGAACATTATTGGGCGTATATCATCTAAAAGAATAATACCTAAAAAGTTACGATTTTCGTCTATAACCGGGAAAAGATTTCGAGAAGATTTTATAACGCCTTCGCGAATAACCTCACCTAAATTCATATCTATGTTCAGTATCACAAAGTTCTTTTCTATTATCTGCTGAATATTTAATAGGGTCAAAACAGCCTGGTCTTTATTGTGGGTAAGTAACTCCCCACGTTGTGCCAGTTCCATGGTATAAACCGAATGTGGCTGAAACCTGCTCGTTACCACAAACGAAATGGCTGCGGTAATCATTAATGGAACAAAAAGTTCGTATCCGCCGGTAAGTTCCGCAATAAGGAAAATCGCCGTAAGTGGGGCATGCATTACTCCAGCCATAACCCCTGCCATTCCTACTAAGGTGAAATTGCTTATAGAAATAGGGTTCTTTAGTAGTCCGAGATTATTAATAAATAAGGCAAAACAATGGCCCATGGCGCTTCCCATGAACAGAACAGGTGCAAAAATACCTCCAACGCCACCGGCGCCCAGGGTTAAGGAAGTGGCTATAACTTTAAAAAAAACAAGTCCCGCAAGGAGAATAATTACTACCCAAATATTATCTGAATAGGCTTCAAAAAGGTTAGTTTGCAGTGCAAACATATAATTCTCCTGCAGCAGGTTATTAATAACATCATAACCTTCGCCATACAGTGGCGGTATAAGAAATATTAGAATACCCAGGCCAAGACCACCGGCAAGTAACCTAAGAAATCCTGACTTTATTTTTCGAAACAGTTCAGCGAACTTAAAGTAAACTTTCCCAAAGTATATAGAACAAAGTGCTGCTAATATGCCAAGTAAGACATAAAATGGTACTTCAGAAATATTAAATTGATCGCTTAATTGATAGCGTAAAATAATATCGTTGCCAAAGAAGAAATAGGATGTGAGGATGGCAGAAACCGAAGCGATAAGCAAAGGAATCATTGAAACCAACGTAAGATCTAAACTAAAAATTTCTATCGCAAAAATTATTGCGGCAACTGGAGCTTTGAACAAAGAAGACATCGCCCCGGCGGCAGCGCAACCTATTAGAAGAGTGCGGGTAGCTTGGTTCATTTTGAATAAACGCGATAAGTTGGAGCTCAAAGATGCCCCGGTAGCCACGGTAGGAGCCTCCAACCCCACCGATCCTCCAAAACCAACCGTGAGTGGTGCGGTAAGTAAGGAGGCGTAAGATTGAAATTTACGCATAATGCCCTTTCTTTTAGAAATTGCGTACAATACCGTTGGGATACCATTTCCTAGATCTTTTTTAATAATATATTTTACAATGAGAATAGTAAGAGCAATACCTAAAAGAGGAAAGACGAAATAGAAGGCATTGTGATAGTTTACAATAAATTCGTCTTCCAGTAAACGCTGAATATAGTGAGTGAGGTTTTTAATGACTACAGCACCCAATCCAGCAGTAAAGCCAATAATGGCGCTTAAAATCATCAAAAATTGTTGATGACTTAAGTGTCTATTGCTCCACTTGGAAAAACGGATTAGTAGTTTGGTACCTTTAGTCCCCACTCAAAAATTTTTAAATGAAGATAAAAAAATCCCGATGTGAAAACGGGATTTTTTATCAATTATAATTTTACTCGATAATCGAGATATAAATGCTCCGAGAGCTTTTTTCTTTTACTTTACCTGAAGATGGAGCTCATTTAGTTGTGCTTCATCAAGTTTTGCGGGAGCGTCTATCATCACATCCCTGCCGTTGTTATTTTTCGGGAAAGCAATAAAATCCCTAATGCTTTCCTGGCCTCCAAGAATGGCTACCAGGCGGTCAAACCCAAATGCGATACCTCCGTGAGGTGGTGCCCCATATTGGAAGGCATCCATTAAAAAGCCAAACTGTGCTTTAGCTTCTTCTGGAGTGAAACCAAGATAATCAAACATTTTAGCCTGGGTCTCTTTGTCATGAATTCTAATAGAACCACCGCCAATTTCGTTACCGTTTAAAACCAGATCGTAAGCATTGGCGCGTACTTCTCCCGGCTTAGTTTCAAGCAGTGCAAAATCTTCTTTTTTAGGCGAAGTAAACGGGTGGTGCATCGCGTGAAAGCGTTGCGTTTCTTCATCCCATTCTAAAAGCGGGAAATCTACAACCCAAAGTGGTGCGAATTCATCAGCTTTTCTAAGACCAAGTTCGTTACCCAAATGCATTCTTAAAGCACTTAGTTGTGTTCTGGTTTTATCAGCGTCACCGGCCATTACCAAAATAAGATCTCCGGGTTTTGCTGAGGTAGCTTCAGCCCAGGTTTTTAGATCTTCTTCGGAATAAAATTTATCTACTGAAGATTTTAAAGTTCCATCCTCATTATATTTTGCCCATACAAGTCCGTTAGCGCCAACCTGTGGTCTTTTAACCCAGGATATTAATTTGTCTATTTCTTTTCTGGTAAAAGAAGCCGCTCCGGGAACTGCAATTCCAACAACTAATTCCTGCTGATCGAAAACATTGAAGCCTTTATTCTTGGCAAGATCGTTTAATTCGGCAAACTCCATCCCAAATCTAATGTCTGGTTTATCGTTTCCGTATTTTTTCATTGCTTCGGCGTAGGTCATTCTTGGGAATTCTGCTACTTCCACACCATTGATCTCTTTCAGTAAATGTTTGGTTAAACCTTCAAAGATATTTAGGATATCCTCTTGCTCAACAAAAGCCATTTCGCAGTCAATTTGCGTAAATTCCGGCTGCCTGTCGGCTCTAAGGTCTTCGTCTCTAAAACATTTTACAATCTGGAAGTACTTATCGATTCCGCCAACCATTAGCAATTGCTTAAAGGTTTGTGGTGATTGTGGTAAGGCGTAGAATTGACCTTCGTTCATTCTGCTTGGTACCACAAAATCGCGGGCGCCTTCAGGAGTAGACTTTATTAAGTAAGGAGTTTCAACTTCAATAAAATCCTGGTTAGAAAGATAATTTCTCACTTCCATTCCTACCTTATGGCGAAATTTAAGCTTGTTTTTCACCGGATTTCTTCTAATATCAAGGTAGCGATATTTCATTCTAAGATCTTCGCCACCATCGGTGTCTTCTTCAATAGTAAAAGGAGGCGTAAGAGAGGTATTTAGAATAGTGACTTCAGTGACCAAAACCTCAATTTCACCGGTAGGAATATTTGTATTTTTAGATTCCCGCTCAATTACTTTTCCGCTAACCTGAATTACAAATTCACGACCCAGTTTTTGAGCTTTCTCCATAAGTTCTGTTGAAGAGCGCTCTTCATCAAAAATAAGCTGGGTGATACCGTAACGATCACGTAAATCTACCCAAACCATAAATCCTTTATCTCTTATTTTTTGGACCCAGCCAGAAAGTTTTACTTCCTGACCAATTGAAGCTGCATTTAATTCCCCGCAGGTATGACTTCTATACATAATATTCCTGAAATTTTAAGTAGCGCAAAAGTAAGAAGTTCAATTGGGTTTCCCGATAAAAATAGACTTAGAAAATACAGTTTAAAATTCCTATGTTAAATATTGTAATGCTGTTTAAGTAATTGTAAATCAGAATAATGAGTATTCAATGTTAATTCAATGTTATGTGATCGTTGTTTTAAAGTAAACATTTAGCTATATTTGTAAAGGAAAGATTAAAGCATAAGACTATGAAAAAGATAAAAAACATATTGATGGCTGCCATATTTACTTTTGGAGCAGCTGCTATGGCACAAGAAAGTCCGGAACCAAAATTCGAAAAAGAAGGAGAACTTATAAAAGGAACTTTTTATTATGAAGATGGAACAGTTCGGCAGCAGGGAACTTATAAAAATGGGGAATTGCACGGTGAATGGATAGCTTATGATGCTCAAGGAAAAAAGCAAAGTATGGCTAACTATACGGAAGGAAGAAAAACCGGTAAATGGTTCTTTTGGAGTGCAGATAAACTAACTGAAATAGATTATGATAATAACCAGATCGCCGGGGTAAATACCTGGAAAAGCGATGGTGCATTAGCGGAAAACTAAGATCTAATATTTACATATAAAATTGATAGGCTGTCTTAAAAAGACGGCCTTTTTTGTTTCAGGATCACAGATTTTTAATCTTTCTCCACAGGCATTACATCTATAAGTGTTTCAAAAGCGATAAAAAGAACGCAGCGAGAATTTCCACATTTGGCAGAATGTGGCTTTCCGGCCGGGCCGTAAGCATAAGTGCCTTCTTTTAAATTTTCGTGTGCTCTCCTTTATAAGTTATTTGCAATTCGCCAAAGATGAAAATTATTTGTTCCGCAGAAGTGTGCTGGAATAAATATAAAAAAACCCGAAGTTTTACTTCGGGTTTATATAAATTAAGCTTTCGCTTCCAGCTTTCTTTGTTTTCGCTCTTTGCGTTTATCGGCAGTTTTTACTTTAGCTCTATTTACCAGGTAAAACATAACCGGTACTACTACCAGTGTAAGGAAGGTGGCAAACACCAATCCGAAGATCACAGTCCATGCCAACGGCCCCCAGAAGATCACGTTGTCCCCTCCAATAAATACTTTTGGGTCGTAATCTATAAATAAGCTAAAGAAGTCTATATTCAATCCTACCGCCAGTGGGATTAAACCAAGTACAGTAGTAATGGCTGTTAGCAATACAGGTCTTAACCTGGATTTTCCACCCCTTACAATACAATCAAAATATTGTTCGCGAGTCAGCAATTCATCGTCATCTACGTTAAGCTCCCGTTTTTTACGATCTATAAGAATCTGGGTGTAATCAACCAGAACAATGGCGTTGTTTACCACAATTCCAGCCAGGGAAATAATTCCCATCATCGTCATAATAATAATGAAATCCATTTGGAAGATAATCAAGCCAAGAAAAACTCCCACCAGGCTCAATACTACTGCCATTACAATGATAATTGGTTTAGAAATCGAATTAAATTGTGCAACAAGGATAAGCAGGATACCGCCCATAGCGATTAATAAAGCTTTTAATAGGAAAGCCATATTTTCTTCCTGTTCTTCCTGTTCTCCCGTAAACTCTAAGCTAATATCCTTTGGAAGGTCGTAACTTCTAAGTGCTGTTTTTAACTGACCTACAATTTCGTTACCATTGTAACCCTGAAGCACGTTAGAGTAGAGGGTAATCACCCTTTTTAGATCTTTCCTCTTAATAGAACTGAAAGAAGAGGCAGATTCTGTAGTAACCAACGATGAAATTGGCACTTGTATTATTTCGCCAGTATTTTGATCTTTAAAAGTAACCGGCTGATTAAATAATACATTTTCATTATATCTATATTCATCGGCAAACCTTACGTTTATTTCATAATCGTCGTCGCCATCTTTATAAGTAGAAACCTCTTCCCCGTAGATTGCACGTCGCAAGGTTTGCCCTACCTGTGAGGTTGAGACTCCAAGTTGTCCCGCTTTTCTTCGATCTACTTCTACGCTTAATTCTGGTTTAGATTTATTTACATCTATTTTAAGTTCTTCAATTCCGGCGATGCTAAGATCATTGATGTAAGATCGCAGGTCTTCGGCTTCCATCAGCATTTGCTCGTAATCTTCACCTTTTAGTTCGATATTTATAGGATACCCGGTTGGAGGTCCTGCAGCATCTTTTTCGACTACAATAGAAGCGCCGGGGAATCCCTGTACGGCTTCCCGAACTTCAGATAAAACTTCGCTACTGCTTACGCCACGTCTCTCGGTAAACTCGCGCATAGAGAGTGTAACCTTGGCCTTATGCGGCATTTCATTTTGCTGGCCACCATCGGTTTGCGGATTTCCTGCGCCTTCTCCCACCTGGGAAATAGCCGACTCTACCATAAAGTTATAACCGTCTTCATCTTCATATTGCTCTATTGCCTCGAAGATGCGTTCCTCTACTTTTTTAGTAAGGGCGTTGGTTTTATGAATATCGGTTCCCTGCGGGTATTCAATATAGGTGATTACCTGGTTGGGTTCATTTTCTGGGAAAAACAAAACTTTTGGTTGTACCAATCCAATCAGTGCAAAAGAAATAAAAAGCAATAATAACGTTCCGAAGAAAACTAAATAAGCTTTTTTACCGCGCAGTGAAAATTTAAGGGTCTTTTCGTATATATTTTCCATCCACTTAAGTGCAGTATATTGAAAATAATCTACACCTTTTGAAATAAAATATTTATAAGCCCAAAGCAAGATAGCAGCCAGGATTAATATATTTCCTAAAGCTCTAAGCACCCCGGCATCAACTACATAACCTGTTATGAGCAGTAATGCCCCAAAACCGGCAAGAATAGAACTTATTCTAATAAGTTTCTTCTTGGTGAATTCACCTTCCTCTGTTTTCATAAACTGGGAAGTAAGCATCGAATTGATAATCAAGGCCACAAATAAGGATGAACCTAAAACTATAGAAAGTGTAATTGGGAAAATTACCATAAAGCTTCCTATAATTCCCGGCCAGAGTCCAAGCGGGAAAAATGCAGCTAAAGTAGTTGCTGTAGAAGCAATAATTGGCCAGGCAATTTCACCTAAACCTTGCTTGGCGGCCTGTTTTCTTGGCATTCCCTCGTCCATTAAGGTGTAGACGTTTTCTACCACCACAATACCATTATCCACGAGCATCCCGAGACCCATTACCAGGGCGAAAAGCACCATAGTATTCAGGGTGTATCCCATACTGGAAAGGATAATGTAAGAAAGAAACATAGATAGAGGAATTGCAATCCCTACAAATAATGCGTTTCTAAACCCGAGGAAGAACATTAAAACCAAAACTACCAGTATCACCCCAAAAATGATATTATTAACCAGGTCGTCTACCTGGCTTTTGGTGTTGGTGGAAAGATCGTTGGTAATGCTTACTCCAAGGCTTTCGGGAAGATATTCTTCCTGTTCTTTTTTTACAATTTCTTTGATCTGGTCTACGGCCTCGATCATATTTTTCCCGGCACGTTTTTTTACGTCCAGCATCACTACAGGTTTGCCATATTCACGCGCAAAAGTTGTAGCATCTTTTTCCCTGAAATTAATATCTGCAATGTCTTGAAGGAAAATGTTGCCGCCATCGGTTTTCACTACAACATTTTGAAGTTCTTTGGGATCTTCAATTTCTCCAACAATCCTTATATTTTTCTGAACCCCGCTGGTAATTATATTTCCACCCGAAATAGTTCTGTTTTCGGCACTAACCGCGTTTACAATATCTGAGAAACTAACTTTAGAAGCCGTCATTTTATAGATATCTACTGCGATCTCAACTTCCATTTCCTCAGCACCACGAATACTCGCTTCTTTTATCTGCGGAAGCAACTCGATGCGCTCCTGAAGATATTCGGCGTATTCTTTTAATTGCTGAACGGTATAATCTCCCGTTAAATTGATGTTTAGGATAGGTTGCTCTTCTGAAATATTAAGGTCGAACACATTGGGCTCTACCTTGGCGCCATTATCTAAAGTAGGCCAGGTGGTTTCGGCTTTCACCATATCCACCTTGTCTTTTACCTTGGTCTTAGCACTTTCAATTTCAACATCTTCTTCAAATTCTACAATTACCAGCGAGTAATCCTGAAATGTTGAAGAAGAGATTTCTTTTACGCCGGCAACATCGTTAAACTCTTCTTCCAGTGGCTCAGTGATGAACTTTTCAACATCTTCGGCCGAGTTTCCCGGGTTAATAGAACTAACGTATATTTTTGTTTCTACAACTTCAGGAAAGGTTTCTCTTGGCATGTTGTAGTAAGACATGAGCCCACCAATCATAATAATGGCGATAATTACATATACCGTCATTTTATTGTTGATGGCCCAGGACGAAAGCTTAAATTCTTTATCTAAATTCATTGTAGCTTAGTTTCTTATTTTAACTTCCTGACCATCTCTAAGGTTTTTTGCTCCTTCTACGATCAGTGTTTCTCCGGTTTCCAGCCCACTGGTTATTTCTATATTATTATTATAGGTATAACCTGTTTTAACTATTTGTCTTTTAGCAACACCTATATTGTCTTCGCTGCCTTCTTTTTGCTGAAAAATAAAGACCACGCTTTCACCCTGGGCATTTTTCAGCAGGGCATTTTCAGGAATTGTGATGGCATTTTTAGCTGTGTAATCATTTAACTTAAGGGTAGCTATTTGGTTAGGCCTAAGCATTCCATTCTTGTTGGGCACGGCAACTTGTATGTTGAACGAGCGGTTGCTGGGATTAATGGTATTGCCAACTTTTTTTACTTCGCCTTCAAATTCGCGGTCCAAAGAGCTAATTTCTACAAGTACTTCGGTACCCTCACTTATTTTATTCAAATAGCCTTCCGGTACATCAGCCTCTACGTACATGTTTTTTAAATTCACCAAACGGAACAGCTGATTTTGCCCCGGGTTTACTACTTCTCCTTCTTCGGTTAGTATGTCATCAATAATTCCACTAAAAGGTGCCCTTACAATTGTTTTGTCTAATTGAGACTGGAGTCTGTCAACCGAATTCTGCATAGACTCGTAATTGGTTTTGGCTTCTAAATATTGCATCTCAGATCCAATATTTTGTTCCCATAAACGCTTTTGCCGCTCAAAAGTGGTTTCAGCCAAAGTGGCTTGTGTTTTCAGTTGAGCCAATTCGCTTGAAAGTCCGCCATCATCTATTTTAGCAAGAACCTGGCCTTTACTTACCCGCTGTCCTTCTTTTACACGCAGGTCCTGGAGAATTCCTGAAAATTCAGCGTAAACAACGATGTTTTCATCTGTAGCCACATCGCCTTGTACTTCGGCGTAGTGCTTAAACAGGGTGTCATTGATTTTTTGGGTCATTACCAGGTCAAGACGTTTGCTTTTGTCTAGCTTGTTTATAGCCTGATCCAGTTTATCAAGCTTTTTGGTAAGATCGCTTTGTTCCTTGCTTAATTCATTCTTTTTGGCCCTAATTTCGGCCAGGTTTTCATTCTCTATAAGTTCTTCTATAGATTTTCCCTCTTCATTATTTCCACACGATAGCAATAAAACCGGAATACTTAATAAAATAGCTAACTTTCTCATTGTTGTTATTTGATGGGTGTATTTAATCTTCATTTTCATATTTTCTGGTGTCCAACAGGTTTTCTAATTCTACTTTTGCAGTAATTACATCCAGCATAGATTGTAAAAAGTCTTGTTGTGCCTGGTAAAGTTGACGTTGAGCTTCGCTTAGCTCAAAACTGCTGGCAATTCCTTCAAAAAACTTGATCTGATTTTTATTCTCTATTCTTTCTGCGAGTTCAAGGTTTTTCTTTTGATTCTGATAATTTTCGAGGCTAAATTCATATTCACTTTTAGCTGAATTAATTTGTCTTTTAACCTCGTTTTCGGTTTGCTCCAGTTCTACCAACGCCTGTTCGTAGGCTATTTGTTTTTGCTGAGTTCTGGAATGTCGCATACCACTGCTGAAAATTGGAATATTCAAGCTCACGCCCAGAATAGATTGACCAAAATATTCCTGGTCTTCATTAAAAAATGTGAATTCCTGGCTAAAACCCTGTATACCGTAATTTAAAAATCCTGTTAAAGACGGTAATGCCTTAGATTTTTCCAGTTTAACTTGAATTTCTCGTGACTCTGCAGTATTGGCGGCAATGCGATAATCTATATTTTCTTCTACCGGAATTTCTTCTTTCAAGAGTGCCAGGTCAAAATATTCCATCGCCAGGTTGTCTAGCTCTTCGGTTAGGGTAACAGATATTTCCACCGGAATTCCAAGCGTTAAATTAAACATTTCGTAAGCGATATTCTGCATACGGCGGCTTCGGCTTAAATTGTTTTTTAAGTTAAGCAAAGTGATTTCAAGCTGTTCTACATCTTCCTGTTCAGCGAGCCCGTTTTTATAAATCTCGTTTGTCTCATCGTAGTTCTTCTGTACGTTTTCTACGTTCTTTTGAAGAATTTCTACATTCTCTTTCGCAAGTAGAACATTTCCGTAGGCATTTATAACCGCTTTCTTTATTTCCAGATCGGTTTTAGTTTTTGCATTCTCAGAAATTTGAAGCAAAGTTCTGGCCGATTGGATACCTACTATATAAGAGCCATCAAAAATTAACTGGTTCCAGGTGGCCGTGGCATTTAAGTTTTGTTGCGTTCCAAAAACAACAGGGGTAAAAGTGCCGGGTTCGCCGCCGGTAATTTCGGCAGGAAGTAAAGTGACAGGCTGCTTTAAGTAATTTTGATAATCTGCTGTAGCACTTACTTGCGGTAATCCCTGAGAAATAATCTCCCATTTTTGCTTGAGAGCAATTTCAATATCTTTTTGCGCATTTACCGAAGAATAATTGTTTTCCAGCCCGAATTTAATAGCTTCCTCCATAGAAAATCTGTAATCCTGGGGAGTTTCCTGGGCTATACTGCTTAAAGAAATCAGTAAAATTAACAGGTATCTAAATTTCATTTTGTTCTTTATTCTTTATTAATAGTTCTTCTAAAAGTTCCACTCCCTTCGGGGTGCAAATTGCTCTCAAATGATATTCTAATAAATAATCCATGAGTTTATTGTTGCTATATTCTTCCTCCGGAAATAAGGTTTTGTCTTTAACCCCTAACATACCCGCAAAGTGAAGTCTGCTTACAAAAGAAATTGGGATATTAGAGCGATAATGTCCGCTTCGAATGCCACGTTCCAGGTTTTCTATTATCGAACGCTGTGCAATTTCAAATTTTCTATTGCTAAAGGTGTTATAGATCTCTGGATAGTACTTTTTAAGCTGAAATTGGGGTGATGTTTTTTCGTTTTTAAGCAGGCGTTGCACAAATACTTTCACCTCAAAATTTTCTACAATAGGGTTTAGTTTTTGAGCACGCAATCTTTCTATTCCTGCATTAATCTCTTCCATTAACTGCCAAACACTTCCTTCTATAAGCTTAGATTTATTGCTAAAGTGTGTATAAATGGTTTTTTTTGATATTCCCATCTCTTCGGCAATATCGTCCATCGTTACACTTTTAAAGCCTAGGCTCAAAAAGAGGTTGGTGGCAGTATTTTGAATCGCTTCTTTCACGTCATCTTCATTAAAATTCCGTGCAAAACTAAGTCAGGGAAACTTATAAAACAAACAAAGTTTCCAAGGTTTAAGATAATTTAACTTGTATAAAGAATTTGAAATACCTTCAATTATGTATTTTAGCCGGAAAATTTTTTGGTATGAAGTCTATTTCTCAATATAGAGAAGCTTTTCAGGAATATTTAGATCTTAAAGTGCAGGTTAAAGAACCTGAAAATCTTTATGAGCCTATGCGCTACATTCTTAGTCTTGGCGGAAAGCGTTTAAGGCCGGTATTAGTGCTTATGTCTACAGATATTTTTGATGCCGATTATAAAAAAGCTTTAGATGCTGCCCTTGCTATAGAGATATTCCATAATTTTTCTTTGGTTCATGACGATATTATGGATGATGCGCCATTACGTCGCGGCAAGGAAACTGTTCATGAACGATGGGATATCAACACCGGTATTTTATCTGGTGATGCGATGTTGATAAATGCTTATCAGCTTTTTGAAAACTACGATGGTGATACCTTCAAGGAATTAGCGAGATTATTTACTAAAACCGCTATACAGGTTTGTGAAGGCCAGCAATATGATATAGATTTTGAAACCCGTGACGATGTAGCTATTGAGGATTATCTAAAAATGATAGAATACAAAACTGCGGTTCTTGTAGGGGCTTCGTTACAAATGGGAGCTATTGTGGCCAATACTTCTAAACAGTGTAAAGAAGCGGTTTATGAATTCGGAAGGTTATTAGGGATAGCTTTCCAACTTCAGGACGATTATTTAGATGCTTTTGGTGATCCCGAAACTTTTGGAAAACAACCCGGGGGTGATATTATTGAAAATAAGAAAACCTTTCTTTATTTAAAATCTCTGGAAGCTTCAGGGAAAAGTGAAGCTAAACAATTAGAGCATTTATACACCATAAATCCTGCCGAAACTTCTGGTAAAATAGAAGCTGTAAAGACTCTTTTTGAAAGTAGTGGAGCTGCGGATTTAACGCAACGTGAAATAGAAAAATACACAAAGCAGGCTTTTAAAGTGCTGGATGAAATTGATATTTCTGAAGAAAAAAAGAAACCTTTAAAGCAATTTGGGGAAATGCTGATGAATCGCACGGTCTAAAATTCACTAAACCCAGATTGAGAAATTCTTAATATTTAGGTGCTTACACCTGTTAGATTTGTAATCAATACATATTTTTACTCGCATCTTGAAGTTTTTACTATGTTAAACTTCTTATAATTCATAAGATAAATATATAATTAACTGCAGGCTGTTTTTTCTAAAAATTGTATTTTTGCTCTGTTTTATACTCAAAAGAAACATTAGTTTCAACTTATGGATAGATTTTCATTTCTAAATGCTGCACATACGGCATACTTCGCCGAACTATACGATCAATATCTTCAGTACCCCGATAGCGTAGAGCCCAGTTGGAGGGCTTTTTTCCAGGGATTTGACTTTGGAATGCAACAAAACGGTGTTTCTGCGGAAACTATGGAGGAAGCTCCGGTAGATTATCAGGATGGGGAAATTCCTGAACACGTTGTCAAGGAATTCAGGGTGATTCGTTTAATAGATGGTTACCGAACTCGTGGCCATTTGTTCACAAAAACAAACCCGGTTAGGGAACGGCGTAAATATCGCCCAACTTTAGATATCGAGAATTTTGGACTGGAAGAGAGTGATCTTGATACCAAATTTGATGCGGGAGATATCCTGGGTATCGGCTCAACCAGCCTGCGCGATATCATTACTCATCTTGAGAGAGTTTATTGTGAATCTATTGGGGTAGAGTACATGTTTATTCGTAAGCCTGAAGAAATTCAATGGATACAGAATAAACTAAATAAAAATGAAAATCATCCCAATTTCAGTGATGAGGAAAAAAAGAAGATTTTAAAGAAATTAAATCAGGCTGTTTCTTTTGAATCATTTTTACATAGAAAATATGTTGGGCAAAAACGTTTTTCACTGGAAGGTGGAGAAAGTTTAATCCCGGCCTTAGATGCGCTTATAGAGAAAGCGGCTGATTATGGGGTAAAAGACTTCGTGATGGGTATGGCTCACAGGGGTCGACTTAATACGCTTACTAACATATTTGGCAAAAGCGCAAAAGATATTTTTAGCGAGTTTGACGGAAAAGATTACGAACAGGATATTTTTGACGGAGATGTTAAGTATCACCTGGGTTGGACTTCTTGTCGTGAAACCGATAATGGAAAGCAAATCAATATAAACATAGCGCCAAACCCGTCTCACCTTGAGGCTGTAGGGCCTGTAGTGCAAGGTATTACTCGTGCCAAACAAGATAGGCATTACGACGGTGATAATATGAAAGTACTTCCTATTCTTGTGCACGGTGACGCCGCTATTGCAGGACAGGGAGTAGTTTATGAAGTGGTGCAAATGGCCAAGTTAGAAGGTTACCAAACCGGCGGAACCATTCATATTGTGGTAAACAACCAGGTAGGATTTACTACCAATTACCTTGATGGGCGTTCTTCAACATATTGTACAGATGTTGGGAAAGTAACTCTTTCTCCCGTGTTGCACGTAAATGCTGATGATGCCGAGGCTGTTGTGCATGCAATATTATTTGCTCTTGATTTCAGAATGAAATTTAAGCGAGATGTTTTCATAGATTTATTGGGCTACAGAAAGTATGGGCATAATGAAGGTGATGAGCCTAAATTTACCCAGCCTAAGTTATATAAAGCTATTTCCAAGCATCAAAATGCCATGGATATTTATGCTGAAAAACTTAAATCTTCTAATATCATAGATGATGACTATGTAACTAAGCTTGAAGAAGAGTATAAAGCGGCTCTGGAAGAAAAACTGGAAGATTCCCGAAAAGAAAAAACTACAAAGATCACTCCTTTTATGCAAGACGAGTGGGAAGGTTTTGAGAATGTTCATGAAGATGAAATGATGAAGGAATTGGATACTACCTATAAGATGAAAAATCTTGATGAGGTAGCAGAAGCCATATCAAAGCTTCCAGATGACAAAAAATTCATGCGAAAGGTTAAGAAAATTATAGACCTTCGCCATAAGCTTTATTTTGATGATAATAAACTGGATTGGGCCATGGCAGAACATCTTGCTTATGGTTCTTTAATGAAAGAAGGTTTTAACATTAGAATTAGCGGACAGGATAGTGAGAGAGGAACTTTTTCTCACCGCCATGCTGTTGTAAAAGTAGAAGATAGTGAAGAAGAAATTATTCTTCATAATAATATAAAAGGCAGGGATGGTGATTTCTTCGTTTATAATTCCCCGCTTTCAGAATATGGTGTTATGGGGTTTGATTATGGTTACGCAATGGCGAGCCCTCAAACTTTAACTATTTGGGAAGCCCAGTTTGGGGATTTTGTGAACGGAGCACAAATAATGATAGATCAGTATATTTCTGCAGCGGAAGATAAGTGGAAATTACAAAACGGATTAGTGCTTTTCTTGCCCCATGGATATGAAGGGCAGGGAGCTGAGCACTCTTCGGCAAGAATGGAACGTTTTCTTCAGCTTTGTGCTAAAGATAATATGTATGTGGCAGATGTTACTACACCAGCCAATATGTTTCATATCTTACGCAGGCAGATGAAAGCCGGGTTTAGAAAACCTCTTGTTATTTTTACGCCTAAAAGTTTATTAAGACATTCTAAAGTAATTTCAACTAAAGAAGATTTTGCTGAAGGAAGTTTTCAGCCTTTAATAGATGATCCGAAGGCGAAAGCTAAAGATGTAAAAACTCTTGTATTCTGTACCGGTAAGTTTTACTACGATTTATTGGAATATAAAGAAGAAAATGAGCGCGACGATGTTGCATTGGTACGTGTGGAGCAATTGTTCCCACTGCCTGTAGAAAAAATGAAAAAAGCGATCAAAAAATATAAGAATGCAGATGATGTAGTTTGGGCTCAGGAAGAGCCAAGAAATATGGGGGCTTACGGGCATATGTTGCTGCATTTTGATGACGCTAAAAACTTTAGAGTTTGTAGTAGGAAATTCTACGGTTCACCGGCTGCGGGAAGTTCTGTAAGATTTAAGAAACGTCACGAAAAAGTAATTGCGTGCGTTTTTGACAAAACAGTAGAGAATTAATAAATTATAAATAACGAATCCAATGTTTTCGCCTGGCGGAAACTTTAAATAAAAACAAAGATCATGGCCTTAGAAATGAAAGTTCCTTCTCCGGGGGAATCTATAACCGAAGTTGAAATAGCCGAATGGTTAGTTGAAGACGGCGACTACGTAGAAAAAGATCAGCCAGTTGCTGAAGTAGATAGCGATAAAGCTACCCTGGAGCTTCCAGCTGAAGCCAGCGGAATTATTACGCTTAAAGCAGAAGAAGGCGATGCTGTAGCTGTAGGTGAAGTGGTTTGTCTTATCGATACTGAAGCTGAAAAGCCAGGTGGAGGTGATGATAAAAAGGAATCTAAAGATAAGAAAGAAGAATCTGACAAAGACTCTGAAAAAGATTCTAAAGAGGAGTCTAAAGATGAATCTTCAGATAACAAGGAAAAAGAAGATAAGGATAAATCAGATTCTAAAACAGAAGAACCTTCTAAGTCTTCAACACCTTCGCAAAAACAGGATTCTCATGCTAAAGGAAGTCCTTCTCCTGCCGCGAAGAAAATACTTGATGAAAAAGGAATTGATAAAAAAGATGTAGAAGGTAGCGGAAAAGACGGTCGTATCACTAAAGAAGATGCGGTACAGGCTAAAGCTTCTATGGGTAGCCCAGGTAAAGGAAGACGTGGGGAAACTAAGAAGAAAATGTCTATGCTTCGCCGAAAAGTGGCATCTCGTTTGGTTTCAGTTAAAAATGACACCGCGATGCTTACTACTTTTAACGAAGTAGATATGCAATCAATTTTTAATCTTAGAAAGAAATACAAAGAAGAATTTAAAGAGAAACATGGTGTAAGCTTAGGCTTTATGTCTTTCTTTACTCTTGCCGTTGTACGAGCTTTAGAGCAATACCCTGGTGTGAACTCCATGATAGATGGTGATCACCAGGTAACTTTTGATTACCAGGATATTAGTATCGCAGTGTCTGGTCCAAAAGGTTTAATGGTGCCGGTAATTAGAAATGCTGAAAACCTTAGCTTTAGAGGTGTGGAAGATGAGGTGAAACGCCTGGCTGTAAAGGCTCGAGATGGAAAAATAACGGTAGATGAAATGACCGGCGGTACTTTTACCATTACCAATGGTGGAGTATTTGGTTCTATGCTTTCTACTCCAATTATTAACCCACCGCAAAGTGCTATTTTGGGAATGCACAATATTGTAGAGCGTCCAGTGGCTATAGATGGTCATGTAGAGATTCGTCCTATTATGTATGTGGCATTATCTTACGACCATAGAATTATTGATGGAAAAGAATCTGTAGGTTTTCTTGTAGCCATTAAAGAAGCTATAGAGAATCCAGAAGAATTGTTGATGGATAACGATGTGAAAAGAGCGCTTGAACTTTAAATAATTGATAATCATAAATTAAAAAAGGCAGCCAATTGGCTGCCTTTTTTTCTTGTTAAGTAACAAATTAAAATAATAATAAATTCAGAATGTTTAAGAATAAAACGCTTATAACAAAGATTCCCAGTACTATATACAGGACATTGTTATGAGTTTTATTTTTTGACACACCAGGCATTCTACTAACATTAATTATCTCAAACTTATGTAGTATACATTCGCGGGTCAAGGGGATAATTCCCCTTTCTAAAGCTTACTTCAAGTAAAGTGCGGGTGCTTTATAATCTATAATGGCTTTTCCTTTCTTCAGAATATCGGCTCCAATTATTCCGTGAACTTTTTCGGCCTCGTGATTTATTAGTGCTTCATTTACATGTCGCAGATCAAAGAGTACCAGGTCTATTTTTTTCTTTTTCCAGCCTTTAATTTCTATCCGGTTCTTTTGTGCAATTTGCGTAAGCATATTTGTTGCTCCGGCACCGGCAGCTTTTATATCGCTGTCTTCAGCAAGTAGTTTGAAATGTTCTACAGCTTCAAGGCCTACACAAGTGCTCGAGGCCCCAGTATCCAGAATAAAGTTTCCTTCAATATTATTAATTTTGGCTACCAATTCAAGATGTTGGGTTTTGGTGTATTTTAATTTTATACGATTAAAGCCTTTTTCTTTAAGTAATTTTTTTAAAGATGACATTCTTTATGTTTTTCACAAAGATAGGTCTTCAAAATAAATTATTTTTGCTTTTATGATTTTAACCGATACACATATTCATCTTTATAGTGAGGATTACGAAGATGATAGAGATGAGCTTATTGAAAACGCCTTTAATCAGAATATTGAACGATTTTTTCTTCCGGCCATAGATTCGGAAACTACCCGGGCGATGTATGAGCTGGAAGCCCGTTATCCTGAAAATGTTTTTCTAATGATGGGTTTACATCCCACTCACGTTAAGGAAAATTTTGAAGAAGAATTAAAACATGTTGAAGAACAAATAGGGCAAAGAAGGTTCTATGCGGTAGGGGAAATTGGGATTGATTTGCATTGGGATAAAAGCACTTTAGAAATCCAGCAGGAAGCTTTTAAAAAGCAAATTAAACTGGCGAAAAAGCATAAACTTCCAATTGTAATCCATTGCAGAAAAGCTTTTGATGAGATTTTTGAGATTTTAGAAGAGGAAAAAAGTGATGATCTTTTTGGGATTTTCCACTGTTTTACCGGAAATCTCGAACAAGCCAAAAGAGCCCTTTCTTATAACCTTAAACTTGGTATTGGCGGAGTAGTGACCTTTAAGAACGGTAAAATTGATAAGTTTTTAAATGAAATTCCCTTAAAAGAGATTGTACTGGAAACCGATGGGCCTTATTTATCGCCATCGCCTTTCCGCGGAAAACGGAACCAACCGGAATATCTTCTAAAAGTGGCAGAGAAAGTCGCTGAGATCTATCAAAAACCACTGGCAGAGATTGCCGATATAACTACCCAAAATTCAAAAGATATATTTGGGATATAAAGGAGGTTAAAATTAAAATTTGTTCATTTGCCTAGCTAACATAATTTTACGTGAAAGAATTCGAAGACATAAGGTTTTATAAAGATGATGAGGTGCAACCGGCCCTGATGGAGTATATGAAGCACCCAATGGTAAAAACTCTTTTGCAGTTTACTTTTCCTGATAAAAAATCAGAGGAAATTGTTCCCATATTAAAGGAGTGCCATTCTATAAGGGATTTCCAAACTAAAGTGATTTATAATTCGGTTTTAAAAGTCATTGAGAAAAGTACCGAGGGACTTACTTATAGCGGATTTGATAAATTAGATAGTGATCAGGCTTATTTTTATATCTCAAATCATCGTGATATTATTCTCGATACCTGCTTGTTAAACACTACCCTCTATGAGCAGGAGCTTATCATGACCGCTTCAGCTATTGGGGATAATTTGGTGCAAAAGCCTTTTTTAATGGCGTTGTCTCGTTTAAACAGGAACTTTCTTGTAAAACGCGGCACCAGTCCTCGTGAGATGTTGAAAAGTTCAATGGTGCTTTCAGAGTATATTAGA
>DATFJA010000174.1:0-36130 GCA_035269545.1 Salegentibacter sp. | reverse complement strand
CTAATATATTAATTTAAGATAAAATTAACTGTTGCTGAGAAGGTTAAATTAACCGAATTTAGGTGCGTTTTTAAATGCAGCCATTGCAAGCCTTAGCACGCCTGGCTAATTGGGGTAATTATAGTGCGTTAATTAAAATCTGCTTTTTCAATCCCGGTACTTGAGCCTTCAGGCGGATAGCTGGATTTGTTTTTAAGAGCATCAATTTGTTCTCTTGAAAATTGGGGAAGTGGCATTTCTCTCTTGTTTTTCCAATTTTCAACTTCAGCTTCAGCTTCAGCCGACTTCTCTTTGGAAAGACCCTGGTCTTTTCCGAAGTAAATGGTTTGAGAAGGGAATGCAAAATCGGTTCCGCTACCGTCTACAACTTCCATCATTCTAAGCATAAGGTCTTCACGTATTTCCAGGAATTCGTCGTAACTGCGCGCATCTAAATAAGCAAAAACTTCAAGGTCTAAAGAATGGGCGCCAAAACCAATAAAACGAATTCTCGCCGGTTCCTCATAAACTTTGGGATGCGCATATAGTACTTTTCTAAGTTCGGTGAGCAAAAAACGCAATTGATCTGATGAGGTTTCATATCTAAAATTTAAAACGCTTACGAATCGAAATTTATCACGATATGCATAGTTTTCAATAGTATCAGAGGAAAAAGCGCCATTGGGAATAGTCACCAGCGTACGATCTAAAGTACGAATTCGGGTAGACCGGATACCAATTTTTTCAATATGTCCTGTTACTTCTCCTACCTTGCAAAAATCGCCAACCCTTATAGGCCTGTCGGCTATTAAAGTTACGCTACCTACAAAGTTTTCTATAGTTTTTTGAGCACCAAGAGCCAGGGCGATACCACCAATTCCCAACGCGGCAAGCCCGGCAGTTACATCGATTCCTACTGCTCCCAGAATAGCGATAATACCAAAAGCCACAATGGCAATTTTAGCCGCGCGCTGCAAGAATAGAACTATGGAGACACCGGCCGGATTACCGCGCAACAGCATTTTTTCCTTGCCTATTTTCCCGATCAAGTCAGATAATCTCCAAAGAAGAATGAGGATAGCCGCAATTCCAACACTTATTGTAATCGAGCTAAATTTTTGTCGTAAAATAATTGAAAGTTCAAGGTTTCTTGAAACCGTGACAAATATCCATATTGCGAGATAAAGTTTTACCGGTAATTTTACGGCATTTATAATTCCTGAGACTGGAGAATGTCTGGCCTTCTTCCATAATTTCTTAATAAGAAATATTAGGATTGCGACAATCAATAAAGAAATTAAATAACTTAAAGCGATAAGTGCAAGAGCAATTATCCACTGGCCTGCCGGGACACCACCCCAAAGGTATTTCTTAAAAAATTCAGGTGTTATTTCGTTGATCAAGGCCGCGTTTTCCAGGCTAAGGGAACTAATTGCCCGGGTAGTTTCTGAAGAAAAAAGCCAGATTGGATAACCGGATTCATCTTCGTATTGTTCCAAAAAAATAGCTATTGTTTCACCATCAGCTTCTACGCTTCCTATTTTTTCCAGGTTTATGTCTATACCATCATCTGTTTTTCCGCTTGGCTCATTGCTGATCATATAATAAGGCTGAATATTCCCTTTTTGATCAAATAAGCGTTGCAGTACCTGTACAACCTCCTCCTTTGCTTCTTTCGTAGAAATTCCAGGTGGAAAATTCAAATACCTGGCAGCGCGATCGTAATTTAAACCGGACATGGCATCTATAAAACCGTTTACAGTTCCTCGTGGAGTTCTCCTTCCCAACGGATCGTCAGGGATTTTCTCTGCTTCCTGTTCTTTATTCTGCGAATTGGATAAAGGAAACTGAGCTTGAACACTTGAGCCGGAGAGTAATAGTGTAATTATAAAAAGAACCTTGGAAATTTGGTTAGCTAGCTTCATAGATTGGCGGTTTCAAACTAAAGTCGAATATAAGAAATTGTTTTGATCACTTGAGCTTATTGTTTTTAACCAAAATGGTTTTGGTCTGGGTTTGATAAAGCTTCCTTAAAACTTCAGCATAAATTCTTTAAAGAAGGTTAAATTTCTTGAAAGCGCCTGTGTAAACCGGTAAATTGAGAAAAAGAATAAAAAAAGAAAATGGAAAAGACAGTAAAAATTAAAGAAGTTAAGCCGGTAACTCACGATGTAAAGCAATTTATAGTTGAAAAACCAAGTGGGTATGAATTCACCCCTGGTCACGCTACAGAGGTTTCAATAAATAAAGAAAAATGGAAAGATGAGAAAAGACCCTTTACTTTTACCAGTTTAAACGATGACGATTATTTAGAATTCACCATAAAGATCTATCCGGAGCACGATGGAGTAACAGAGCAACTGGGGAAATTAGAGCCCGGAGACGAATTAATTATTCGTGATACCTGGGGAGCCATAGAATATAAAGGTCCTGGATATATTATTGCCGGAGGTGCAGGAATAACTCCTTATATAGCAATGCTTCGAAAATTAAAAAAAGAGAATAAGTTAGAAGGCATGAAATTGTTTTACTCTAATAAAACAGATAAAGACATTATTCTTAAGGAGGAACTGGACGCGATGTTGGGAGCTCACGCTACTTATGTAATTACCGATCAAGACGATACCAGGTTTACTAATGCTTATATAGACAAAGATTTCTTGAAAAAGCACATAAAAGATTTTGATGAGAAATTTTACGTATGCGGGCCTCCTAAAATGACAGAAGAGATAGGAGAAACTTTGGAGAATTTAGGAGCAAATGCAGATGCGGTCACTTTAGATGATCAATAGTGAATAAAAAAGAATTGACTCTTAAAGTAGTTTTGAAAAAAAAAGATAGCTTTAACTTCACGCATATTTTATCTTTATTATTTTAGTGGAGTATGATTTTTTCTGAAATAAATACCCCGGAGCTTTTCTTTCTTTGTGCGATCATTTTTTTTGTCGCAGTTTTTCTCAGGTATCTTGTTTCGGCGGGAATATTTTATTGGTATTACTACAGGCTGAACAGCGAAAAGTTTAGAAACAAAAGATTAAGCAAACGCGGCTTTAGAAAAGGACAGCTAAAAAAGGAAATTTACTGGAGCATGTGGTCTTCGGTAATTTTTGGTTTTTTTGGAGCCATTACTTATTTCCTTTGGCAAAAAGGCTTTACAGCAATATACCTGGATATAGAAAAATTCGGGTTGTGGTATTTACCGGTGAGTTTTATTTTACTTTCCCTACTTCACGAAACTTACTATTACTGGGTTCATCGGTGGATGCATAAGCCAGGCGTGTTTAGGAAAATTCACAAGGTGCATCATGATAGTTTGGTTCCCAGCCCCTGGACCGCTTTTAGCTTCCATCCCTGGGAATCCTTACTAGAAGCTTTGATAGTGCCGCTAATTCTTTTTTTTCTCCCGGTTCATCCTATTGTAATTGTTTTTTACCTGGTCCTAATGACTCTAAGTAGTGTAATAAATCATTTAGATATAGAGGTTTATCCTGAAGCTTTTATGAAAAGCCGATTTGGGAAATTATTTATTGGTGCTACACACCATCATCTTCATCACGCAGAGTTTAAAACCAATTTCGGACTGTATTTCACCTTCTGGGACAGGCTTATGGATACTGAAAGCAGGTCGAAGATTTCTTCTGATTAGGAAAGGTCTTATAATTCATCCTGAACTTGTTTCAGAGCCTGCTCCGAAATTTATTCGAAGATCTAAGATGTGAACATTTCAATTATGTTCGAAGTGAAACAAGTTCAGCTTGACGGTAGTGCCAATCTAGATTCTTCCCTTACGATTATTTTAAACTTTTCTAAGGTTTGCTTATCTTCAAGCCCAAATAAAAAATTCATGATAAAAAAAATACCTGTTCTGGGGCTTGCTGCAATGCTGGCAGTTGGCTGCGGAAGTGAGAAATCTGTTTTTGGCGGTAAAGAGCAATCGGCTGAAAACCCTTCAAAAAAATCTACTAATGGACTCAAATCCTACGACGAAGTCATAACTTCAGAAGCTGAATCTGATGAAGGCCTGTTTACCACGCATTTTGTAGATGATAAACTCTATTATGAAATTCCCTTAGATTTACTGGATAAAGATATGCTTTTAGTAAGCCGTATCGCGGCTGTGCCAGATGGCTATGGTGGTGGTTATGTAAATGCCGGTTCCAAAGAAAATGAACAGGTGATACGCTGGACAAAACGAAAAGGAAATATAGATGTAAGGGTGATTAGTTTTGAAAACATGAGCGATGAAGAATCGCCTATATACAAGTCGGTGCAAGCCAATAATTATTTCCCCATCCTCTTTAGTTCAGAAATTGAAACTTATAATGCAGATTCCACAAGCGTTGTAATTGAGGTGAATGATTTGTTTGAAGACGAAGTAAAAGCCATCAACGGACTTTCTTCTTCCCTACGTAAACGTTATAAGGTTAAGAAACTGGATAAGAGTAGGTCTTATATTGAATCTGCAAACTCATATCCAAAGAATGTAGAAGTGAAACACGTAATGACTTACGTGGCCGATGAACCACCAACACGCGATCAGGCCGGTACTATTTCTATGATGATGAACCAATCTATGATCTTGTTACCAGACGATAAGATGCAGCCTAGAATTGCAGACCCACGAGTGGGCTGGTTTACCATAGATAAATACGATTATAATTCAGATGAATTAAAAGCTGATAATTATGAGTTGATTCGCCGTTGGCAATTGGTTCCTAAAGATATTGAAGCTTACAAACGCGGAGAATTGGTAGAGCCTATAGAACCTATAGTTTATTATTTAGACCCTGCCACTCCTGAAAAATGGCGACCTTATTTTAAGCAGGGAATCGAAGACTGGAATGTGGCTTTTGAAGAAGCAGGTTTTAAAAACGCTATAATTGCCAAAGATCCACCAACCAAAGAGGAAGATCCTGAATTTAGTCCTGAGGACGTGCGTTACTCGGTAGTGCGGTACGTAGCCAGTACAACCAGAAATGCTGTAGGGCCATCAGTAACCGATCCCAGGACCGGGGAGATTATTGAAAGTGATATTATCTGGTATCATAATCATTTACGCTCCTACCGAAACCGATATATGATTGAAGCCGGTGCTCAAACCGAAGACGCCAGGACGTTGAACACGCCGGAATCTGAAATTGGAGAAATGATGCGTATGGTAATTGCTCACGAAGTAGGTCACGCGCTAGGTTTGCCTCATAATATGAAAGCGAGTTCAGCCTACCCAACAGATTCTTTAAGGTCTGCAGAGTTTACCCAGAAATATGGTTTAACACCATCAATTATGGATTATGCACGGGTAAATTACGTTGCGCAACCCGAAGATGAAGGAGTAAGATACATTAGAATGATGGGTCCATATGATTTATACGCCATAAACTGGGGTTATAGATACCTGCCAGAAGCTGAATCGGCTGAGGCAGAGAAAGAAAAATTAGATGAATGGATTTTAGAAAAAGCTGGTAATCCATGGTACGAATTTGGGAGCGGGTACGGTGGTGTAGATCCACAATCCCAGCGGGAAAGCCTGGGCGATGACCAGGTGAAAGCTAGCGAATATGGACTTGCAAATCTTAAAAAAGTAGTTCCAAATTTAATCGAGTGGACTTCTAAAGATGGTTATGGTTATGATGATCTTGAGGAAGTTTATCGTGAGCTTACTTATATGTGGCGGGGATATATCTCTCACGTAATTACAAATATTGGAGGCGTTTATGAAACCCGCAAAACATCTAATCAGGACGGGGTTATTTATGTAAATGTTCCAAAGAGTAAGCAGGATGAAGCTGTAACATTTTTGCTGGAAAAGGCTTTTACAACTCCAGACTGGCTGCTTAACCAGGAAATATTAGATCGTATAGAAGCTTCAGGAGCAATAGAACGCATTCAAAATTTGCAAACCAGGGCATTAAGGAATGTATTAGATGAAGACCGTTTAAGAAGAATGATCGCCAATGAAGAAGTAAACGATACAGATGCTTATACCGCGGTTAATTTGATGCAAGATTTGAGAAAAGGTATTTTTAGCGAGCTTTATAACAGGAATAAAGTTGATGCTTACAGGCGTAATTTACAAAGATCTTATGTAGATATTGCCGCAGGTTATCTTAATGAATTAAACGCTAAGGAAAACGATGAGCTATTAAAGTCTGATATTTTACCCTTAATGCGTGGAGAGTTGCAAACTTTAAAAAGAGTGCTCCAGCGCAGGAAAAACAACGTTAACCATCAACTTACAAAATATCACTGGAATGATCTTTTGGCAAGGATAGATGCTGCGCTTGATGTAGAATCTTGATTTTTGTGAAAATTCAATAGAAACCCCGAAAAGCACTTACGTTTTTCGGGGTTTTATTTTTTACTCGTCATTCTGCCCCAGCGCTTTGGGGTCATTTCATGATCTAATTTGTTACTTTCTGTGGTGAGTATATGAAATTCTGAATTTGCTCAATTTCTTTAATCGATTTGGTGGGCAGATGTCTTGTTTTACCGTTTTTAAGTTTAAGGCTTAAGCGTTTTCTTCCGAAGAAATTTTTTGGAACAGGATGCTGAATTTCATTCAAAAAAATCACTTCTTTAGTGCTAAGTTTAGTAAAAAAATACAATATCAAAGGTGATGCTAGACCAATTGGAATCCAAAACCAGGTGAGGATATCCCAGTTAGCCACCGGAGTGTTGAAAACCCGGAATAGCATTTGAAGAATATTTGAAATCATTACAAATTTTAGCATCCAATAGGTGATTTTGATATTATCATCAATCCTTAGCTTATTATTCTCCCGATCTAATTTTATTTCCATTGATTTGAGTAGAAATTTCAGTAAAAATACTAAAATTTTTTTGTGAGGTTTTAGATTTATAGTCGTAGTGCTTGCTATGTTAATCTCATAAATATTTCAATTTTGTTATTGCGGAGGCGGCTTTACAGCTTACCTTTATGGCGTTAAAGTTTGCTGTAAAACTTTAGCTATAAATGCAAGCTTATGCCAAATCCCCCCAAATATGAAATTTTAGTAGCTGAAGACGATTCACTTATTTTAAAATTAGAATTAAGAAGTCTCAATAAATTAGTGAATTGCCCTATAAAGAGTTTTTGGCAGGGCGGCGAGGTAATAGATTACTTAAAACAAATCTCAAACGCAGAACAGCTAAAACTTATTTTTTTGGATATAAATATGCCAAGGGTAAATGGCTGGGATGTATTAGATTTCCTGGAAGATTTTAGATATAAAAATTCGATTTATGTAATTATGCTAAGTTCTTCTATGTATGAGTCAGATAAAGAGCGGGCTTTTAAATACAGTCGGGTTATTGGGTACCACGATAAATTTTTAGATACCCAGGAACTTTCCGAAATTTTAGATCAGGAAGCTTTAAAGAATATTTTTAATTTCAACAAATTAGAAAAAAACGAAAGCACAAAAAAATCAACATCAGAATTTACTCGATAATCGAGATTAAATGCTCTGAGGCTTGCCTCCAATTCAAATTGTATTTTCCAATCTCAGTGCTTCGTGAACTTGCTCCGAGGTAGTTTACCTCAGTAATCAAGTCTTAAGCTTATATTTTCCTCTCGAAAATAAACTATAGTTTACAACTAAAAATTTACCTAACCGGAAAATCAAAATAGGTTTCAGGATAAGGTTCGTTTCTTAAAGTATAGTGCCACCATTCTTCAGGATAAGGCCTAAAGCCATTTTTTATCATTATTCGCTTTAACATTGAACGGTTCGCCTTCTGTTCTTTGGTAATTTTATCTGTGTTGTGGTGAGAAATACTCCCAAAGAAATCATATTCACTTCCCATATCCAGTTCCTTGCCGGTTTTAGCATTCGTAATTGTGAGATCTACGGTGCTTCCTCTGGAATGTCCAGATTTACTGGCTATATATCCTAATTGAAAAAGATCTTTTTTGGCAACCTCGGGGTAAAATTTAGTTTTGGTAAGCGTGTCACCGGGGTTTCTGGACCATTTAATAAAATGGTTTACCGCTATTTGGGGTCGAAAAGCATCGAAGATTTTAAGACAGTAGCCTTGTTGCATTAGTTCATTTTGGACCATTTTCAGGGCTTCGGTGGCCGGTTTGGTTAAAATACCAACTGGTTTTTGATAAGCGTTTACGGGTTTGCCTATAAAATTATTACTCCCCGCATAGCGAATATCCAGTTTGATACCAGGGATTTGTTCTTTAATATACACGAAGCCCTCGGTAAGTTCTTTTTCCTGGGCTATTGTGGAATTGAGTCCGATTAAAAAAAGTAAAAGGTAGGTTATGCTTTTCATTTCTACTGAATTTTAATCCAATTTACTTAAAATATTATTCCCTGATTTCCATCATATTTTTTCGTCCTTTAAAAGTTTAATTTTAAGACGATTAATCAAAAAAAAGCTGGTCATGGAATTAGAAGGGAAAGTAGCTCTTATTACGGGCGCATCATCGGGAATTGGAAAAAGTACAGCCCTACTTTTTGCTAAAGAAGGAGCAAAGGTTTTTTTAACCGATATCAATGAAGAAGATGGAAAAGAACTAGCGAAGAAAATTAAAGAATCTGGTGGAGAAGCTGAATTTCTAAAAGCTGATACATCAAAGCCTGAAGATTCTGAAAAAAGTGTTGCAGAAGCGATAAAGGTGTTTGGTAAATTAGATATCGCTGTGAATAATGCAGGGGTCGGTGGGCCGCAAAAACCGGTAGGAGAATATGAAATTGAAGCCTGGGATAATGTGATAAGCATTAATCTTTCTGGAGTCTTTTACGGAATGAGATACCAAATTCCTGCGATGCTTAAAAACAGTAGGGGGAGTATTATAAATGTAGCTTCTATTTTGGGAAGTGTAGGTTTTGCAAATTCGCCAGCTTATGTCGCAGCTAAACATGGGATAGTAGGTTTAACAAAATCGGCTGCATTGGAATATTCAGCCAAAGGTATAAGAGTGAATTCGGTTGGACCTGCTTTTATAAAAACACCTTTGTTGGAAGGTCTTGATGAAGACTTACTGGCACAATTGAAAGATCTTCATCCTATTGGCCGTTTAGGGGAAGCAGATGAGGTAGCGCAACTCTTTGTATGGTTAGCTAGTGATAGAGCCTCTTTTGCTACAGGATCTTATTATCCTATTGATGGAGGATATTTGGCCCAATAGAATTATGATATTTATTAATTAGTCTAACCGATAAAGTAGTTCTTTATCGGTTATATTATTTAAATTTGCTTTCCTTTTTTGAACCGTAACTTTATGATTTTCATAAGAAAATGAAAAGTATTTTGGTGTTTAAAATTAGTATTTTAGAGCTGTTATTTTAGCGAATTTTAACCGAGAATCTAGTTTACATTTATGGTAGAATCTGATGCCACTGATCTTTCTGAAAAGGAAGAAATTATCCTTAATAAATATGCCTCACAGCTCACCCAAACTATTAGAGAGCCATTACTGGTCTTAGATAAAAAGCTTCGTGTTTTAAGCGGTACGTCTAATTTCTATTCTAGTTTTAAGTTAGAAGAAAATTCAATAAACGGAGTTTCAGTTTTTGATTTAAATGAGGGGCAACTAAATAATCCCGATTTTAGAAGCACTCTTGAAGAAGTGCTTAAGACCGATGAGGGAATTAATAATAAAATAATTGAAATTGATTTTAGGGAGAAAGGGAAAAAGCAAGTCTCTTTAAACGTATCCTCAATTTGGTCTCTTGTTAAAAAAAGGCTGCTGTTAGTTAGTTTAAAAAAGTTGAAGGGAAAGAATAAAATTTCTAAGAAGAAGTTAGTCTTCAACCAGGTTTTTGAGAATATTCTTTCTAAGGCACCGGCTGCTATATGTGCATTACGTGGTCCCGATCATATTTTTGAACTGGCTAATGAAAATTATATAGAGCTAATTGGTAATAGGGATATTATCGGGAAAAGTGTGAAAGAAGCCGTGCCAGAGGCAAGCGGTCAGGGTTTTATTGAACTTTTAGATAAAGTTTATACTACCGGGGAGCCTTATATTGGAGATGAGACTAAAATAAAACTCAAAGTTGGGGAAAATAAATTTAAACGCTCTTACCTAAACTTCGTTTACCAGCCAATTCGAAATCAACAAGGAGAAGTAGATGGAATTTTTGCTCACGTGGTAGATGTCACTGAGCAGGTTGAGGCTCGTGAAAAAGCTCAAAAAAGTCAGGACGTACTAAGCGAGGTGATAGATGCCGTTCCTGCTATAATTTGGATTACCGATAACGAGGGTATGAGTACTTTTCTCAATAAAAAATGGTACAGCTACACGGGTCAAAATATTGAAGAGGCCAAAGGATTGGGATGGCTAAAGCCTATTCATCCGGAGGATGTAGAAGATACAAAAAATGCTTTCTTAGAAGCTCATAGCCAACAGAAGGATTATAGTAGCAGTTTTCGACTTTTAAACAAGAGAGGTCAATATTGTTGGGTTTTGGATAAAGGAAGTCCTAAGTTCAATGCAGCCGGGGAGTACGAAGGTATGATAGGAACCGTTATCGATATCAATGACGAAAAAATAAAAGAAAATTTAGTTAGGGAAAAAGATCATCGCCTTCAGGGAATTGTTCAAGAAGCTACAGTGGCTACCGCGATTTATACGGGTGAAGATATGAATATCGAACTGGCTAATGATGCTATGATCGCCCTCTGGGGTAAAGATAAATCTGTAATTGGAATCCCGCTTTATCATGCTTTACCTGAGCTAGATGGCCAGCCGTTTTTAGACATACTTAGAAATGTTTTGAAAACAGGTGAAATATATTGGGGTAAAGAAGAAAAAGTAGATCTTATGATAGACGGTGAAATGCATACCGGCTATTATAATTTTACTTATAAACCTCTTAGAGATAAGAATGGGGATATTTATGGAATTTTAAATATGGCTATAGATGTAACCGATTCGGTTAAGTCTAAAATGTTGCTTAAGGAAAGTGAATTCCATTTTAGGCAAATGGCCGATCTAATGCCGGGAATGGTATCTAAAACCGACGCTAAAGGCAATGACATATATTTTAATAAAAACTGGCTGGATTTTACCGGCAAAAGTAGTGCCTCCCTCAGGGAAATAGGCTGGATTGAATATATTCATCCAGAGGAAAAAAATACTTTTATCAAGGAGTGGGAAAATTGTATAGATACTGGTTGTAATCTGGAAATGCAACTGCGACTTAAAAATAAAGAAGGCAAATATATATGGCATTTAAGCAGGTGTGAAGCGGTAAAAGAGGATGATGGTTCAGTAAAAATGTGGATTGCCGCAAATACTGAGATAGATAAAATTAAAGAAGAAGAAAAGCGTAAGGAAGAATTTCTGAAAATGGTAAGCCACGAGTTGAAAACACCGGTGACATCCATAAAAGGTTATGTTCAACTTTTATTGAGTTTACTTAAGAAACAGCAGGAAGAAGCAGAAACATCTAAGCTTCCTTTAAAGCCATCATTAGAGCGCATAAATCACCAGGTTACAAGACTAACCCGTTTAATATCAGAAATACTGGATCTCTCCAGGGTTAGGGAAAATCAATTAGAATTACGAAATGAAGAATTCAGTTTGAACGATTTAGTGGCCGAAACAATTCAGGATATAAATTATACCAATACACAGCATAAAATAAACCTGGAAAGTGAAATGCAGTGTAATGTTTTAGCAGACAGGGATCGTATTGGGCAGGTAATTATCAATTTTGTAATGAATGCCATTAAATATTCTCCCGGAAGTCAAAATATAAACGTAAAAATCACACGGGAAGATAAAAACAGGGTGAGAGTTGGCGTAAAAGATTTTGGAATTGGAATAGGGGCAGAAAATCATAAAAAGATCTTTAATCGATTTTATCGGGTAGGGGTTAAAAGTGAAGAAACCTACTCAGGTTTTGGAATTGGCTTATACTTAGCTAAAGAAATTATAGAGAGACATAACGGGGATATACAACTTAAAAGTAAACTTGGGGAAGGTTCAGAATTTTCATTTATTTTGAACGCAACTCAAATTACATCTTAATTAAATTTTATGGAGAAGACTACAAAAATTCTAGTGGTAGATGATGATTCTGGAATTGGTGAAATGTTAAAAACATTACTGGAATTTTACGGTTATGAAGTCACGGTTACAGAAAAACCACTCATAGCGGAAGAATTAATTCAGCAGGAAAAAATTGACCTGGTTTTATTAGATATGCTTATTTCGGGTGTTGATGGGACTGATGTTTGCGCCGGTATTAGGGAGAATTCAGAAATTGCCGAAACTCCTGTTCTAATGATGTCAGCACTGCACGACGCAGGTCCAAAATGTAAAAAAGCGGGAGCTAATGATTTTATTGCGAAGCCTTTTGAGGTGGAAGATCTTACCGTGAGAATAGAAAAAATCCTTGCAGATAGAGAATAGCTGCATAATTCTCTTGTTAATATGGAATTAATCCAATAAATTTGACTACTATTGGATAAATTCCTAAAAAATTAGAAATATGGGGCAACCAGCATCTATCGAAATTAAACATTTTAAGGAAGTTAGGGAGGAAAATAACTTCACTCAATCTGAATTCGCCGAGTTATTAGGAATTAAAAATTCAACGGCAGATATTGAGCGTGGTCGCACCAAACTTTCCGGAAAGGTAGTGGTAGAACTTTTAAGTCAATTCGGGATTAATCCTTTATGGCTTTTTGGACAGAGCGGCCAAAAGTTCTTACAACTGAGTAAAGGCGATGTTAGTCCAAAAGTTGTTACCGTAGATTCTTCAGATAATGAGAATATGGTTATGGTAAACCAAAAAGCTGCTGCCGGCTACCCTCATAATGTGCAGGATGTAGAGTGGTATCAGCAATTACCTGCTTTTGATATTCCTCTACCGGAATTTAGAAATGCTACTTATCGAGGTTTTCAAATAGAAGGGGATAGTATGTTACCCAATTACTATCCTAAGGAATGGGTTTTGGCGAAGGCCGTCCCAGATCTGGACCAGGCTAGTAATAATAAAATTTATGTGGTGGTTTTACAAGATTCCGTACTGGTAAAGAAACTGCAAAAATTACCCGATTCTTCAAAAGTATTATTGATTTCCTTAAATGAAGAATATCTTCCTATAGAAGTTAATATAAACGAAATACAGGAGATTTGGCAGGTGAATTCCAAGCTTACCTTCAACCTGGATAATCCATCGGAAAGCGGACTTTTTAGAGAGTTGCAGCAGTCTATGGAAGATCTTAAACGAGAGCTCAGAACATTTAAAAAACAAGCATAAAGTAAAAAATCCTTTTTGAACTTAATCAAAAAGGATTTTCCCTTTGGTTGGTTAGTCTTAAATCTAATGTCTTCCTTATTTATTAGGAGGACGTTTAAGATTAATAGTCGTCGTCACCTTCAACTTCCTGCTCAACTTCGTTTGCAGCATCTTCAACTGCATCACCTGTTTCGTTTGCCGCGTTTTCCACAGCATCACCGGCATCGTTAGCAGCGTCTTCGATGTCTTGTTCCATATGATCCATGTCATCGTCCATGTCGTGCATTTCGCCTTCCATCTCGTTTTCCATTTCTTCGGCCTCTAATTCAACTTCCTCTTCTTCCTCGTTAACCTCACGGCAGGAAGTAAAGACTGTGCTAAGAGTGAAAAACATAGCTAGCAATAAAATTGATCTTTTCATAATTCGTTTATTTCTAATTTAAAGAACAAAATTACAGATGTTAAAATGGGTTTTAACAGAAAAAGCATTAAAATTTTCTTAAAATACAAATGATTATTTGAGGATGTGGGAGTATTGGGTGAGAAAAATAAATTATTATTAACCTCTTCTATTTCTTGTAATTTTATAATTAAGCTTTTTACTCATTATTCGAGATTAAATGCTTAGTGGCTTGTCTTTAAATCAAATTGTATTTTCCAATTATAATGCTTTGTGAAGCTTGCTCCGAAGAGGTTTCCTAAAACCGCTAAAATATGTATTTTCTATCACCGCATTTTCTTATTGGCCTACTTACCGAGAAATTTAAGAAAAATCGGGTAGGGTTTTCAAGTAATCCATTACACTGCGAGTGGCTCCTGTATTGCTATTTATAAAATGCCCGGCAATCATTCCAGTTTTTTCTCTAAAGCGTTTATCGGTAATAAGTTTATTGGCAATATTGGAAAACTCTTCGGAATTAGCTACTGAATATAAGCCGGCTAATTGCCGCAGTTTATCAGCTTCAGGGAACTTTTTATAGTTTTTTCCTATAATTACCGGGATGCCAAATGTAGCAGGTTCCAGGATGTTATGAAGACCTGTAATGCCGGCGGCGCCACCTACATAGGCAATATTGGCATAGCTGTATATTTTACCCAGAAGACCAATAGTATCCAATATTAATACCTCGTAGCTTTCCAAATTCTGATTTTCTCTTTCGGAATACTTAATAGATTTCTTTTTAATCTTTTGCTCGAGGGCTTTTATCTTTTCGTGGTTTATTTCGTGCGGAGCAATTATTACTTTTAATTTTTCTGAGGTGTTATTTATAAAAGGAATTAAAAGCTCCTCATCTTCAGGCCAGGTGCTTCCGGCTACTAAACAAATTTTTTCACTAATAAAATTTTCAGCAAACTCTAATTTGTTATCATACTGAATCTGCCTTGATACACGATCAAAGCGCGTGTCGCCACTCAAAGTGATATTGTTGAATCCAATATTTTTAAGGAGGGCTAATGAGGCATCATTTTGAACGAAAAAATGGTCGAAGGTCCGGAGCGCTTTTCGCATAAAAGCGCCATATGGTTTAAAATATATCTGGTTTTCTCTAAAGGCACCTGAGATCAATAAACTTTTAATTTGTCGTTTTTTTATCTCTGCCATAAAATTTGGCCAGATTTCATATTTAATGAAAAAAGCAATTTTAGGTTTTACAAGATCTAAAAATCGCTTGGCATTCATTTTAGTGTCAAGTGGGAGGTAAGTGATCACATCAGCCAGGGGATGGTTTTTCTTGTTTTCGTAGCCCGAAGGTGAAAAGAAGGTCACCAGGATCTTGTATTTTGGATATTCTTTTTTTACTTCTTCGATAATAGGTAGAGCCTGTTCAAACTCCCCTAAAGAAGCAGCGTGAAACCAAAGGTACTTCTCGTTAGACTTGATTTTAGCTTCCAGTGAGCTAAAAACAGATTTACGTCCTTCGGTGAATAATTGGAGCTTCTCACTAAATCTGCCGGCCAACGGGAGCATTTTTTCGGCAACATTTATCGTTAAGTTGTAGAGTGGTTTCAAAATAAATTATTTCTAATGCGAAAATAGGCCTTTAATTAAAATTGATTGGCAATAGGATGCTTATTTCGTATTTTCGTAGTACTCAAAAAAAATTCATGAAAAAGATACAAATGGTTGACCTTAAGGGTCAATATGAGGGAATAAAAGATCAGGTGAATACTTCTTTTCAGGAAGTGATAGAAAATGCAGCATTTATTAATGGGCCTGAAGTTCAGCAATTTCAGAAAGAGTTAGAAGATTACCTTCAGGTGAAAAATGTTATTCCCTGTGCAAATGGTACCGATGCCTTGCAAATAGCGATGATGGGCCTTGGATTAAAGCCGGGAGACGAAGTAATTACTGCCGATTTTACATTTGCCGCTACTGTTGAGGTTATAGCGCTTCTTCAGCTAACACCGGTTTTAGTAGACGTTCATCCAGATACTTTTAATATAGATCCTGATGCCATAAAAATGGCGATCACATCTAAAACTAAAGCTATTGTTCCTGTTCACCTTTTTGGCCAGCCTGCCAATATGGATGAGATTATGGAGATTGCAGAGGAACATAACTTGTTTGTGATCGAAGATAATGCGCAGGCCATTGGTGGAAATTATCATTCCAAAAATGGGAAAACATATAAAACGGGAGCTGTTGGCCATATAGGTGCAACCTCCTTTTTTCCGTCTAAAAATTTAGGTTGTTACGGCGATGGCGGTGCGATCTTTACCAACGATGATAAATTGGCGCATACTATTCGTGGAATAGTAAACCACGGAATGTACGAGCGTTATCATCATGATGTGGTGGGTGTTAATTCACGTTTAGACAGTTTGCAGGCAGCTGTTTTACGGGCAAAACTTCCTAAATTAGACTTGTATAACGAGGCTCGTAAAAAAGCGGCCAATCTTTACAATGCTGCTTTCAAAGATGAATCTTCTATAGAAACTCCATTTAGAATAGGAGACTGCGATACGCATGTATATCATCAGTACACCTTAAAGATAAAAGATGGTAAGCGCGATGCGCTGGCCAAACACTTACAGGATAAGGGAATTCCTTTTGGTATTTATTACCCTATTCCATTACACCGCCAAAAAGCCTATGAGGATTCAAGGTATAACGAGGCTGATTTTCCGGTTACCAATCAACTGGTACAGGAAGTACTTTCTCTTCCAATGCATACCGAATTAGATGATGAACAAATTGACTATATTACGGGAACAATCAAAGAATTTTTAAACTCATAAATTTTAAAAATGAAAAAATTTTTAATCTTTTGCTTCGGAATTTTATTATCTGTGGGGCTTCAGGCACAGGATTTATACATACAGGCCGGGAAGTTGATAGACACCAAATCTGGAAAAGTCTTAACCGAAAAAACAATTATCGTTTCTGAAGAAAGGATTAAAAGTGTGGAGGATGGTTTTGTGAATCCAGAGAGCGAGAAAGATTCTGTAATAGATCTTCGGTATAAAACAGTGCTACCCGGGTTGACAGATATGCATGTTCACCTGGAAAGTGAAACCAATCCTCAGAAATATATGGAGCGGTTTATAAATGATCCGGCAGACGCTGCATACAATTCAGTAGGTTTTGCTAAGGAAACTCTCATGGCAGGTTTTACCACAGTTAGAGAATTAGGCGGAAGTGGAGTAAATATAGCGCTTCGCGATGCGATTAATAAAGGCAAAATCAACGGTCCAAGAATTTTTACTGCAGGTAAATCCCTTGCTACAACCGGAGGTCACGCCGACCCCAGTAATGGAATGAATCGCAAATTAACCGGAGATCCGGGACCAAAAGAAGGTGTGGTAAACGGGCCGGAAGATGCGGCTAAAGCGGTTCGCCAGCGTTATAAAAATGGAGCCGATTTAATTAAGATTACGGCGACCGGTGGTGTTTTAAGTGTAGCGAAAAGCAGCTCTAATCCACAGTTTACCGAAGAAGAAATAAGAGCTATCGTAAAAACAGCTAATGATTATGGCTTTCACGTGGCTGCCCATGCTCATGGCGACGAAGGGATGCAGCGCGCCATCAAAGCCGGTGTAAAAACTATTGAGCACGGCACGAAAATGAGCGAAGAAACAATGGATTTAATGAAGGAATACGATGCTTATCTTGTGCCTACAATTACAGCAGGGAAAGAAGTGACCCAGAATGCTGAAATTGAAAACTATTACCCCGAACTTGTGGTGCCAAAAGCCAGGGAAATAGGTCCGCAGATACAGGGTATGTTTGAGCGCGCCTATAAAAGAGGCGTAGGCATTGCGTTTGGTACCGATGCCGGTGTTTTTAAACACGGAGAAAATGCACGGGAATTTGTATATATGACTGAAGCCGGGATGCCGGCCATGGAAGCTATCCAGAGTGCTACGATTACTGCTGCGAAGATCTTAAAGATGGAAAACCAAATTGGCCAGATCGCTGAAGGTTTTTATGCAGATATTATTGCAGTAGATGAAGATCCAACCGAAAATATCGAAACTTTAAAAGACGTGAAATTCGTGATGAAAGAAGGGGAGATATATAAAAAGTAAATTCTTAAGTCACTTAGATCATAATCGAGAAGTTTTATCTGTAAACAAATAAAAATAAAGAATCCTGAAGTTTAGAGCTTCAGGATTTTTTATTTTTAAGAATTTCTTCGGTCTCTTGAAATACCATCATCCTGAATTTATTTCAGGATCTAATGTATTAGATGTTGAAACAAGTTCAGCTTGACGACTGGTCCTATATAGTAGCTGAAGCGGTTTCCATTTTTCGGTCTATTTTCTTTACCAGACCTTGTAATACCTTTCCGGGGCCTACTTCGGTAAAGCTGGTAGCACCATCGTTCATCATATTTTGAACACTTTGTGTCCATTTTACCGGTGCTGTTAATTGAAAAACAAGATTTTTCTTTATTTCTTCGGGATCGGTTACCGCAAATGTACTTACGTTTTGATAAATAGGGCAGGTAGGCTTATTGAAAGTAGTATTTTCTATAGCCGCAGCTAGTTCTTTCCTGGCCGGCTCCATTAAAGGAGAATGGAAAGCACCTCCAACAGGCAATATCATAGCTCTTTTTGCACCGCGTTCTTTGAGGTTTTCGCAGGCAGCTTCTACAGATTTTACATCTCCCGAAATTACCAATTGCCCGGGGCAGTTATAATTTGCTGCTACAACAGTTCCTTCGGTTTCAGCGCAAACGGCTTCTACTATTTCATCTTCCAGTCCTAAAACGGCTGCCATTGTAGAAGGCTCTAATTCGCAGGCGTGCTGCATGGCCATAGCACGTTTGTAAACTAATTTTAAACCATCTTCAAAAGAAAGGGTGTTATTGGCAACTAGCGCTGAAAGCTCTCCCAGCGAATGCCCGGCGACCATATCTGGTTTGAAATCTTCGCCCATAACTTTACTTAAAATTACGGAATGCAGAAAAACTGCCGGTTGGGTTACCCTGGTTTGTTTTAAATCTTCTGCAGAACCTTCAAACATAATATCGGTAATAGAAAAGCCTAAAATTGCGTTGGCTTTCTCAAACAGTTCCTGTGCTTTTGCTGATTTTTCGAAAAGGTCTAACCCCATTCCTGAAAACTGCGCTCCCTGACCGGGAAATATGTATGCTTTCATAATTTTTTCAATTTAGATTCGGCTAAAATAGAAATAATAAAAAAGACCTCATAACAAATGAATTGTTAGGAGGTCTTTTCATTGACAAATACAAAGTTTTTAAAGGTCTAGTTTTCCTTTTTCGCCAATATCTTTTTTATCTCCGGTTACTGCAGAAGCTCCTATCTTTAAGAAGGTCACAAATTTGTTCTGCTTGTTATCCCAAAAATAAGCTTCTTTCGGAACTACTTTTATAGCGGTTAAATTAGGATCATCTACTCCGTCAAACCAGGCATCGTCCATTTTTCCATAAAATTCTTCTAAAACAGCCTTGTTGGTTTCAATACTGGCTTTACCATAAACGCTTATAAATTCCATATCTGAGGTGTCGCTATATAAAAGCTGCACATCGTTATCTTTGGCGATATCGCCGTTATGATCACTATCTAGCCTGCTAAAGAACCAGATATTTCCTTCTTTATCAACCTCCTTAGTGGTCATAGGTACGGCACTTAAGGGTTTGTTGCCAAAGTCTGTAACGAACATACAGGTTTTAATGTTTTTTACCATTGACTTCATTTTATCTAAAGCCTCGTCTTTATTCAAATTTTCAGTACTCATTTGTTTTTAGTTTAAGTTGGAAGTTTGAATTTAATGAGTATCGGCGCCTATCTACGCTAATAAACTCCTAAAAGAATAAAGTGTCCTGTTAAGAATTGTGAAATTAGCTGAATTGCTTAATAATACTGGTGACCTGAGCCTTATATCCAGTACCAAAAAGATTAAGATGAACCAGCAAATAGTAAAGTTGCCAAAGCGGAATTCGTTTTTCAAATCCAGATTCTAAAGGGAATTCCTCTTCATAGGTTTTAAATAATTCCTTATCAAATCCGCCAAAAAGTTGCATCATGGAAAGATCCATCTCGCGTGGAGCAAATGCAGTTGCAGGATCTATAAGGCAGGGATTGCCATGTCCATTAACTAAATAATTGCCGCCCCAAAGATCACCGTGAATTAGCGCCGGTTTTTCATCTGGGATTATTGCGGAAATATTTTTAAAAAAAGATTTAGTGACTCCAAGATCATAGCCTCTGTTCCTTGCCATTTTTAGCTGAGGTTCCAGTCGTTCTGAAATATAAAAGTCTGCTGCTGTCGCTGAAGCATTGTTGCTTTGAGGAAGGCTGCCAATATAATTATCCTGGTGAAAGCCGAATTCTTCTGAAGTAGTTTTATGCAAAGCGGCCATTTGCTTTCCAAAATCCTCCCAGAAAGTGGAGGATTTGCCGGCACTTTCCTTGTATTCCAAAAGTAAATATGAGGTATTTTCAATTTCGCCAACATCCAAAACCTTCGGTACGTCAATTACTGCCGGTTCTTGAAGAGCTTCCAGGCCGGCTTTTTCAGCGGCAAACATACCCGGGAACTTTTCAGCATCATTTAATTTTACTACCTGTTTTTCGTTTTCCGAAGTGATTAGGAAAACATCATTGATATCCCCACCTGTAAGTCTGCTAAATTTCGCGTTGTTTAGGTTATGTTTTTCAGCTATTTTGTTTAGAATGTTATTTCCTAACATAGGTGAGATAAGTAAAGGCGTAATCGTGTTTTTCGTCTTTTGGATGAAAGTCTTCGGCTACTAATTCCCATTTATCCTCATCTATTTCAGGGAAAAAGGTATCGGCCTCAAAAGTGCCGTGCACCCGTGTAAGTTCTATCTTATCGGCTACATCCATACCTAGTTCATAAATTTCACCTCCACCAATAATAAAAGGCTGCTCATCATTTTTAGCAAACTCTAGTGCTTTTTCAAGCGAAGATGTAATTATAGCGTCCTTTTTTAGGTAATTATCCTTGCGGGTAATCACAATATGTGTGCGGTTTGGTAATGGTTTTGGGAAGGTTTCGAAGGTTTTCCTACCCATAATTATATGATGCCCTGTGGTAAGTTTTTTAAAACGTTTGAAATCGTCTGGGAGGTGCCAAACCAAATCCTGATCTTTTCCAAGGGCGTTATTTTCCGCAGCAGCGGCAATCATTGTAATCATATTTCTAAGTATTGAAAGGTTGATCCCGGTTTTCTGGATCGTTATTTTTAGGTTTAAATCGCTCGTTTTCTTCTTTCAGTTCCGGCTTGCTTTCCGGTTGCGGAATAGTTTCTCGTTGAGGAGGGTTTGCCGGGAAGTCTTTTTCTACCTGTGTTTGCATTTTAGCGATCTTCTCTTTTTGCTGTTGTACCAATTTGGCCATTTGTTTATCCTTCCATTCTTTACCCATAAATTTATTGGTAACGAAAACATTGAAAACGTGAGCCAACAGTATAAAAGCCCAGATTAAGATTGCCCAAACAAACCAGTTATAACCAAGTGGCATAAAGTTTTCCTGGTAGCCAATTACTACATTTAAGACGATAAAGAAGACAGCGCCAATTAGAAAAATAATAAAATGCTGGAATAACCTCTTTTTCTGAAGAGTACGTTTACGAGCATTTTCATAGAGTTCACGCTGTTCAGCATCGAGTTTGGAAGTGTTTTTCTTTTTAGAAAACATAATTAGAAGTACTTTAGTGTCTATACCAAATTTACAGTTTTCGTTAACAATTTGCACAGGATTATGGAGAATTTAAGAAAAGGCTTCCCGGTTTTAGAGCAATATATTTACTTAAATACTGCTGCTTCGGGTCTGTTACCCGAATCGGTTTGGGAGTTTAGACAAAATCACGATCTTGATTTTCTTCTTGGCGGGAGTGTTTTTAAAGAAAAACAGGCCGGAGTCTTAACAAAAACACGGGAACTAACCGGGGAAATTTTTGGTTGTACGCCTGCGCAGGTGGCTTTAGTTCCTAACTTTTCTTATGGATTTAATACCTTATTAGAAGGGATTGAGAAGCCCCAAAAAGCTTTATTGCTAAAAAATGACTATCCTTCGATAAACTGGGCTGTTAACTCAAGGAACTTTGAAGTTGACTACGCTGAAATTGACGAAAACCTGGAACAGAATATTACCGAAGCTTTTGAAAAACAACAACCCGATTTTTTTGCTTTTAGTATTGTTCAGTATATCAATGGGATAAAAATAGATCTCGATTTTATAAAAAAACTCAAAGAAAAATATCCTGAAACACTTTTTCTTGCCGATGGCACCCAGTTTTGTGGGACACAGCAATTCAATTTTGAAGAAAGTGGATTGGATGTAGTTATTTGTAGTACTTACAAATGGTTAAATGCTGGTTATGGAAATGCCTTTATACTATTTAAAAAAGAAGTGGAAGGTAAGCTTGCTCCCAAAACTTTAGGATTTGGTTCTTTACAGGGGAAATACAAAGCCCATGAAGGTAATTTTATTGGAAAATTTGAACCCGGGCATCAGGACACCTTAAACTACGGAAGCTTGGCTGAAGCCTTAAACTTGATCAAGAAAACTGGCATTAAAGAGATTTCCTCACAAATTGAAGCTTTAAGCGTCAAAGCTAAAGCCGAATTCACAAAAATGAATTTGCTGGAAGAAAGCGTGGTAAAGCGTAAAACACATTCCTCGATCTTTAATATTAAAGGAGATGAAAAATTATTTCAACATTTAAGAAGTAAACAAATTATTGCATCGCAGCGAGGCGAGGGAATACGCGTAAGTTTTCACTATTTTAATACTGAAAAGGAATTGGATTTTCTACTAAAGGAATTGAAGAAATTCGGAGCTTAATTTTTCTTCCTGAAAATATAATTTTTATAATAGGTCTCATTATCCTGAAAACTGGTTTGAATTTCTAAGCCTGCTTCTTTAGCCAGCCATTCTACTACGGCATCGTCGTATTTCTGAGAAATTTCGGTATGTATGCTCTCCCAGGCGTCAAAATGCACTTCCAGCTCTAACTTATTAATAGCTACTTTCTGCTGAATTTTACTTACCAGGTAGCTTTTTGCAGTTCCACTTTCCGGATCGTAGGTTTCCCAGTGTTTAAAACTATCTAAATTAAAATTGGCATCTAATTCCCTGTTTATTCTTGTCAATAAATTTTTATTAAAAGCTTCTGTAATCCCTGCTTCATCATTATAAGCGTCCAAAATCTTTTGGGGATCTTTTTTCTGGTCAAAGCCCATAAAAAGCTTGTCTTCTGCGGTCATAGCTTCCTGAATATGCCTTAGAAATTCAATAGCGTTTTCATGTAAAAGATTGCCTATGTTAGATCCCAATACTAAAATAACCTTTCTGCGATTATTATAATCGGCCAGATTTTCCAGGGTTTTAAAATAAGTTCCCTGTTGAATTTTTACATTCACTTCGGGTATTTCATTTTTTAAAGAGCTTTCTAACTCCTCCAAAACATGTTGGCTAATGTCAATAGGTGAATAATCAAAATTGTATTTTTTGTCCACCAAATGCTGTAAAAGTATCTTGGTTTTTTTTCCGTCTCCCGCGCCGAGTTCAATTAAGTCAAAGCCTCCTTCTTTATTTATAATATCAGCAATTGAAGCTTTGTGTTGTTTAAGGATGTTTAACTCACAATTGGTGAGATAATACTCCGGCATTGCCATTATTTGCTGAAAAAGCTTATCGCCCTTTTGATCGTAAATATATTTGGAAAGCAAATATTTGGGAAAGCTGGTTAGGCCTTTATAGACATCTTCCTCAAAGGCAGTTTGAAACGTAGTTGGTGTGGTTTTCATTTAAGTTTATTGGTTATTTAGCTAATCTTAATCCTGTGAATTGCCAGCGCAGATGTGGATGAAAAAAATTGCGATAGGTAGGGCGAGTATGATTTTGAGAAGTAGCCACCGAGGCACCTCGTAATACTTTTTGACTTACCATAAATTTGCCATTGTATTCTCCAAGTGCTCCTTCGGGTTTTGTATAATTTGGATAAGGTGAATAAGCGCTTTCTGTCCATTCCCACCGGGCTCCCCAATCGAAATATTGCTGTGCTGTTTCCCATTCAAATTCGGTGGGTAATCTTAAACCTTTCCATTGTGCAAAAGCAAAAGCTTCGAAGTAAGAAATGTGGCTCAGCGGAGCTTCAGGAATTAGTTTTTTAAGTCCGTTTAAAGTGTATTGGTGCCATGTTTCATCTATTTTGTGCCAGTAAAATGGCGCTTCTATATTATTAGAATTTACCCAATCCCAGCCTTCAGCATGCCATAGCAAAACATCTTTGTAACCACCGGCTTCAATAAATTCTATAAACTCGGCGTTGGTAACCAGCTTATTTGAAATCTTGAAATCATTGAGGTAAACCTTATGGACGCCCTGCTCGTTGTCGTAACAAAATTCATCAGATTTATGGCCAACTTCGTAAATGCCTTCAGAAATAGAAACCCATTCCCGGTCAAAATCCTGAATTGGATTTTCTTTAAATTGATCGTTATAATCTGGAAACAATGGATTATTCCCGAGGATATATTTAATATCGGTTAATAGAAGTTCCTGGTGTTGTTTCTCGTGATGACAACCAATCTCAACCACGCCGCATAATTCTTCTGAAATTTTTTCTTCTTTCAGAAATTGCTGCATTGCTTTAGTTACATAATTTCGGTATTCGTAGACCCATGCAACCGTAGGGCGCGATAAATTACCGCGATTGGTTCTAATCACTTTATCGCCTACACTTTCGTAATAACTATTGAAAACGTATGCCGAATTTTCATCAAAAAGCTGGTAGTTATTAGCATTCGGTTTTAAAACAAATTCTTCAAAAAACCAGGTAGTATGGCCAAGATGCCATTTTGGTGGAGAAACATCTTCTATGGGTTGTACCACATAATCTTCAGTTTCCAGAAAGGAACAAATTAGTTCAGAATGCGCCCTGGTTTCATTAAAAAAGTTGAGTAATTGTTCTTGTGATTGCATAAAAAAAGAGTGGTACTTTTTTGGGTACCACTCAAATTTACAATTTTTTCGTTCGGTCTGAAACCTTAGGTAGTTAATGGCAAGTTAAAGTATAACTTGCTTCCTACAGGTTTAAAGGAATTGTGTAACTTATTTTAGTGGGTTTGCCACCAAGGGTGCCCGGTTTCATTTCGGGCATTTTTTTCAGCATATTTTCTACTGCAGCAATAACCGGTTTTTGATCTCCTTTTACCGAAGTCACTACGGTTTTGCCCTCTTCGTCTATATGCATTTTAACTACAACCTTTCCTCTTATAAACTCCCCCTTGTCATTACGAGGGTATTTATAATTGTTCTTAACGTGCTCCATCAATTTTTGATCGAAGCAGTTTCTTTGATTACTGCTGGATTCACATCCCGGCCATACCGGTGCTTTTTCTCTTACCGTAACCGTATTTCCTTTAACTTCTACATCATCTTGTGCGAACGTTAAAGTGCCGGTTAGTAGGAAAAAGCATAACATTATTTTTTTCATAGCTCGGGGTGTTTAGGTTTTTAGACTTGATCTTTAGAAATTAAAGGGAACCGTGAAATTGCGGTCATCGGGCTCTCCCTGTAATGTTCCGGGTTGCATATCAGGAATTTTCTCTATCATTTCCTTAGCTGCCGCATTTACTTTTGGTTCGGATCCTTCAACCGATTCTACAACTGTTTTTCCTTCTTCTGTAATTGTAAAAGAAATTTTTACTTTTCCACGTATATAATCACCATTTTCGGTTTGTGGGTATTTATAATTCTCTCTTACATGTTGTGATAGTTTCTGGTTAAAACAGGCTTTTACGTCTTCGGCGTCTTCACAACCTGGCCAAACCGGTGAGGTTTGCTGTGCCTGGGCACTGGTTAAACCTCCAACTACAAAACATGCGATAAGCATCAACTTTTTCATAAACTTTAAAATTTTAATTAAATTATTTGGGTTAAACTGCAACCTTAGCTTTAATGCCCGGATGCGGATTATAATTTTCTAATGTAAAATCTTTATAATCGAAATCAAAAATATTTTTTATATCAGGATTGATTTTCATTTTGGGTAAATCTCTGGGTTCCCTGGAAAGTTGCAATTTTACCTGCTCCATATGGTTGCTATAAATATGAACATCGCCAAATGTGTGGATGAAATCTCCTGATTCGTAGCCACAAACCTGTGCCATCATCATCGTTAATAATGCGTAAGAAGCGATATTGAAAGGAACACCTAGGAAAACATCGGCGCTTCTTTGATAAAGCTGAAGAGATAATTTACCATCGGCTACATAGAATTGAAAAAACGCGTGGCAGGGCGGAAGTGCCGCTTTTCCATTCGCCACATTCTCTGAAAAGGATTTAGAAGAATCAGGTAATACCGAAGGATTCCAGGCTGAAACCAACATTCTACGGCTGTTAGGGTTCTTCTTAAGAGTTTCTATAATCTCTTTTATCTGGTCTATATCTTCGTTATTCCAGTTACGCCATTGCTTCCCGTAAACAGGACCTAAATCGCCATTTTCGTCGGCCCATTCATTCCAAATTCGAACTCCGTTATCCTGAAGGTATTTTACATTGGTATCCCCTTTTAAGAACCATAGCAACTCGTAAATAATAGATTTGAGGTGTAGTTTTTTGGTGGTAACCATAGGAAAACCTTCGCTAAGGTCAAAGCGTAATTGGTGCCCAAAAATACTTCTGGTACCTGTGCCGGTTCTATCGCCTTTATCCGTTCCGTTGTCTAAAATATGTTGTAAAAGTTCGTGGTATTGTTTCATAGCTGATTGGAAGAAAATTATTTCAGCTAAAATAAAAAACCACATTCATTTTGAAGCCGGAAAAAGCAAAACTTATCACCAGTTAATTAACCATCGAAAAAACAGATTTTAACTTGCTGAATTCGAATTAGCCGGAGACTTTAACCTATAATCATTCCTGCAAGCGTGGCAGAGAGCAAAGAAGCTATAGTTCCACCAATTAAAGCTTTCATTCCAAATTCAGATAAAGTTTTTCTCTGGCCGGGTGCAAGGGAACCAATACCTCCAATTTGGATTCCTATAGACGCAAAATTCGCAAATCCGCAAAGCATATAAGTAGCCATAATAACCGATTTTTCGTAATTAAGACTAAGCGCGTTTGCAGTATTTTTAAGATCTGCAAGCTGCACGTAACCTACAAATTCACTGGCTGCCAGTTTAATACCCAGCAGTTGTCCCATAAGCATCATATCTTCTTTGGCAACACCAATAAGCCACATAAGCGGTGCGAAAATAATCCCAAGAATAGATTCCAGGGAGAAACCTGAATAAGGGGTGTTTTCGGCTAAAATAGCATTTAGCCCTGTCCAGGAACCTGTCCAGTTTAACACGTAATTGATCATGGCTATAAAGGCGATAAAAACCAAAAGCATCGCTGCTACATTAGCAGCAAGTTTTAAACCTTCGGTGGTACCATTTGCGATAGCATCAAGGATGTTTGAACCGATTTTATCTGAGGAAACATCAACATTCGCGTTGATCTTATTTTGTTGCGGATACAATATTTTTGAAACCACAATTGCGCCGGGTGCAGCCATTACAGATGCCGCAAGCAAGTGTTTAGCAAATTGAAGCCTGAGTTCGGGGTCGTCGCCTCCTAAGAATCCGATATATGCTGCCAGAACCCCACCGGCAACCGTAGCCATTCCACCAATCATCACCAAAAGAATCTCTGAGCGCGTCATACGTTCCAGGTAGGCTTTGATCATAAGTGGTGCTTCTGTTTGTCCAAGGAAAATATTTCCCGCAACACTTAAACTTTCCGCACCAGATATTCCTAGTAATTTGGTAAGTACCCAGGCCAATCCTTTCACTACGATTTGTATCACCCCGAGGTAAAATAAAACCGAAGTGAGGGCTGAAAAGAAAATTATTGTGGGTAGAACCTGGAAAAGGAAAATAAAGCCAAAACTTTCTACATCCATCATTCCGCCAAGTAGAAACTCACTTCCCGCTGCGGTAAAATCCAGGATTAAAACAAATATGTTCCCTACAAATTCAAATATTTTCTGAATAAAAGTGATCTTTAATACACCTATGGCAAGTAATAACTGCGCACTAAGTCCTATCCCAATCGTTTTCCAATTAATTGCTTTGCGATTACTGCTAAATAAAAAGGCGATAAAGAGTAAAGTGAACATTCCCAGTGCTCCCCGCCAAATACTGCTAAAAGAAATCCCAGCACTGGGTATCATTTCTTTTACCATTGGAGCCGGGATTACCTCTCTGGGATCGTTAAAATCTTCAGCTTTAAAATTAAATTCCCGGTTAGCCTGGCTTACAGTCATGCTGGAATCTGTAAGTGCAGAAACCCTGTAGTTTACGATACTATCTTTAGGATTGTTGTAAAAGAGTACAAGAAGATTATTCTGAAAGATGTAATTTCCTTTTGCCAGAGTATCTTCAGTCTTGCTAATACTAAATAGGCCCTCGTTTAAATTTAAGGTATTCCCTTCAGCAAAAGTTTCCTGATTAGAGCTTACCTCTTCGTCTAAGGTCCAGGTTTTTGAAATGTTTTGTGAAAAAGTGCTGGTGACACTTAAAAGAACTAAAATCAGGCAAAACCAGGTTTTATTCATAAATGAGGGCATTATTTGCGTTTGGAAATTTCGTCCCTTATGCGTGCCGCTTTCTCATAATCTTCATTATTTACGGCCTGGGAGAGCAAAGTTTTTAGTTCATCCAAAGACAGCTTTTTGTAATTCGTGTCATCAGACTTCATATCAATATCATCAGGAAGTAATTCTTCTGAAATTATTTCTTCTTCTTTTTCTGTTGGTGCCTGTTCCTCTTCATCTCCTTTGAGAAAAATACCTGCTTTATCAAGAATGTTCTTGTAAGTAAAAATAGGAGCGTCAAATCTCAAAGCCAGGGCTATAGCATCACTGGTACGAGCATCTACAATCTCTTCTATCTTATCGCGTTCACAAATAAGACTGGAATAAAAAACACCATCTACAAGTTTATGAATAATGACTTGTTTTACAGTTATCTCAAACCTGTCGGCGAAATTTTTAAAAAGGTCATGGGTTAATGGGCGTGGAGGTTTGATCTCTTTCTCTAAAGCAATGGCAATAGATTGCGCTTCAAAAGCTCCAATAACTATGGGAAGTTTGCGTTCTCCATCTACCTCGCTCAAGATCAAAGCATAAGCTCCGTTTTGGGTTTGACTATAAGAAATTCCTTTTATATTAAGGCGCACTAAACTCATATATCATCAATTAAAAAGGGCTGTCTAAAGCAGGACTTTAACCGTGTTTTAGACAGCCCTTTAAAGGGGTGCAAGTTATAAAAATTATGCGTTTTTCTCTTTAAATTCCTTTAGTTTTTCGTTTAACCTGGGTACGATATCAAAAGCATCGCCAACTACACCGTAATCTGCGGCCTTAAAAAAGGGCGCTTCTGGATCATTATTAATTACAACTTTAGTCTTGGCAGCGTTGATTCCTGCCAAATGTTGAATAGCTCCGGAAATACCTACAGCGATATATAAATTTGAAGCTACAGGTTTTCCTGTTTGCCCCACGTGTTCGCCGTGCGGTCTCCAACCCATATCACTAACGGGTTTAGAACATGCTGTAGCAGCACCTAGAATATCGGCCATCTCTTCTATCATTCCCCAGTTTTCAGGACCCTTAAGTCCGCGGCCACCAGAAACAACTACCTCTGCATCTGCAATGGTTACTTTGTCTTTGGCTTTGTCTACAGATTCTACATTTACAGAGAAGTCACCCTCTTTCAATTCAGGAGAGAAATCTTCTGAAGTAGCATCACCTTCATTTTCTTTTAAGCCGAAGGCATTTTGAGATAATCCAACAATTTTCACATCTGTTGTGATCTTAGTGAAATTGAAGGCTTTATTGGTAAAAGCACTTCTTTTTACTGTAAACGGGTCGGCGCTTTCTGGAGCTGCCATTACATTTGAAGCGTATCCGGCATTTAAATGCACGGCTAAAAGCGGAGCTACATATTTGCTGTTCGCGCTTTGGCTAACAACTACTATTTTGCTTTCTTCTTTTTCCGCAGCTTGCGCTAATGCGTCAGCATAAGCTTCAGCGTTGAATTTGCTCAATTTGTCATTTTGGATGTTCAGCACTTTGCTAACACCATATTTTCCAAGTTCAGAAGTATCAGTAGCGTTAAAACTTACTGCAACTACTTCGTCGCCACCTGCTACTTCTTTTGCATAAGAAGCAACTTCAAAAGCGGCTTTTTTAAACTTGCCATCTTCGGTTTCTGTATATACTAAAACTGACATATTTATATTTTTTTTGTCATTTCCGCGAAGGCGGAAATCTTATTTTTTATTCATTCCCACATTTTTCTTAATAAAAGTGGAAATCTATTTTTTATTCATTCCAGGCCTCATAGGTTTCCAAAACCTGTGAGGTCTCTTTTATAATCTATATTGCTTTGGCTTCGTTGTGAAGTAAGTCAATCAATTCGTCAAGATTTTCAGGATCAATTAGCTTTACATCTCCCTTTGGAGCTGGTTTTTTAAACTTCACAGCTTCAGTATGCGTAGGGGCTTCTTCGGGCTCTACTACGTTTAGCGGCTTTTTACGCGCTTGCATAATTCCCCGCATATTTGGGATCTTAAGGTCACTCTCTTCAACCAAACCTTTTTGTCCTCCAATTACTAATGGGAGAGAAGCGGTTAAGGTTTCTTTACCACCATCTATCTCTCTAATGGCTGTAGCTTTATCACCTTCTATTTCTAAACTTATACAGGTGTTTACAAAATTAGCATCAAGTATGGCAGCCAACATTCCCGGTACCATACCGCCGTTGTAATCGATAGATTCACGACCTGCAATTATAAGATCGTAGTCACCTTCTTTAGCAACTTTTGCCAATTCTTTTGCTACCTGGAACCCATCGGTTGCAGGGGTATTTACTCTTATTGCATTATCGGCACCAATGGCCAAAGCTTTTCTTAAAGTTGGTTCTGTTTCAGCACCACCTACATTCACCACATCTACACTTGCGCCTTGTTTTTCTTTAAACCACATAGCACGGGTAAGTCCAAATTCATCATTCGGGTTAATTACAAAATTCACTCCGTTGGTATCGAACTTCGAATCGCCGTCGGTGAAATTGATTTTTGAGGTAGTATCAGGAACATGACTAATACATACTAATATTTTCATTATAGCGAGTTTTTAAAATTTATAACGATTTCGTTCACGAAGTTACATAATTTAATTCAGAAAATGCTATGCGTGCATAATAAAATTTAGCATTTTTATTTCCTTAAATCTTATTGAATTCTTATGGAAATGGTATTTATAGTAACTTTATTCTCAAAATTCTGCTAAATAATAGCTATTTAATAATTGTTATGTCACCATATAAGGCTGTTTTGTTTCTCTGGTAAATTTTTGTGGATTATTAGTGGGGAAAACTTTATTGAATTACTATTTTTGTTCTTTCAAGATATATTAAATAGTATAGCATATAATGAAGACAATTCAATTTAGGGAAGCCGTTCAGCAAGCGATGAGCGAAGAGATGCGAAAAGACGAGTCTATTTATCTAATGGGTGAGGAAGTAGCAGAATATAATGGTGCTTATAAAGCCTCTAAAGGTATGTTGGATGAATTTGGCCCTGACCGTGTAATAGATACCCCAATCGCAGAACTTGGTTTTTCTGGAATTGGTGTTGGTTCGGCAATGAATGGTAATAGACCAATCATTGAGTTTATGACCTTTAACTTCTCTTTAGTTGGAATTGACCAGATAATAAATAACGCGGCTAAAATGCGCCAAATGAGCGGTGGGCAATTTAATATTCCTATCGTATTTAGAGGCCCAACGGCTTCAGCGGGCCAGTTGGGTGCAACCCACTCTCAGGCTTTTGAAAGCTGGTATGCCAACTGCCCAGGTTTAAAAGTTATTGTTCCGTCAAATCCTTACGATGCTAAAGGTTTGCTTAAAGCGGCGATTAGAGATGACGATCCTGTTATTTTTATGGAAAGCGAGCAAATGTATGGTGATAAAGGTGAAGTGCCGGAAGATGAATACGTAATTGAAATTGGTAAAGCCGACATTAAGAGAGAAGGTAGCGATGTTACTATTGTTTCCTTCGGAAAAATTATAAAAGAAGCTTACAAGGCAGCTGATAAGTTGGCTGAAGACGATATTTCTTGTGAGATCATAGATCTTAGAACAATTCGTCCAATGGATCACGAAGCCATTATCGAATCGGTTAAGAAAACCAATCGTTTGGTGATTTTGGAAGAAGCATGGCCTTTTGGAAATATTTCTACCGAAATTACATACCAGGTTCAAGCTAAAGCATTTGATTATTTAGATGCACCTATTGTAAAAATAAATACTGCCGATACTCCTGCACCTTATTCTCCTGTATTGCTTAAAGAATGGTTGCCTAACAGCGACGATGTAATTAAAGCGGTTAAACAGGTTATGTATATCGATTAAATACAGATTTCCTTATAAGATTAAAACTTCATCGAATGAATATTCGGTGAAGTTTTTTTGTTTTATTGACAAATTGAGTAGGAAATAAGCTCACAAATGTTGTAGATATAATGATGCTTAAGCCAGTTAATATTTCGCGTTATTAAGATTTCCAGAGCTTCAAAATATTATGAATTTGAAGCTTGTAAAGCTCATTTTAAACTAAATTATCCTAAGGTTTAAAATACCTGGTCTTCACGGGTAAATACTTCCTTTGGTTTTCACTCCTAAATACCTCGAATTAATATTGATTTTCACTATATTTGCCGCCCTTAATTGAGAAAAAAGAAAGAAAATGGCAGATAGTTTTGATGTACTAATAGAGATCCCGAAGGGGAGTAGAAACAAATACGAGTACGATTTTAAATTGAAGAAAGTTCGTTACGACAGAATGATCTTTTCTTCAATGATGTACCCGGCCGATTATGGTTTTATCCCGAATACCCTGGCGCAGGATAGTGATCCACTAGACGTTTTAGTATTGGTAAGTGAGCCAACATTTCCAGGAGTGGTAATGGAAGTTAAGCCCATAGGTGTTTTCCATATGGCCGATGAAAAAGGACCGGATGAAAAGATTATTTGTGTACCGGTTTCAGATCCTATTTGGAATAGATTGAATGATCTTAAAGAATTAAATGGCCACATGATTAAAGAAATTGAACATTTCTTTAAAGTCTATAAAGATCTTGAAAAGAAAAAAGTTGATGTTGGTGGATGGGGAGATGTTTCAGAAGCTCGTGAAATTATAAAACAATGTATAGAGCGTTTTGAGAATTTTGATGGTGATAAAGGCCAGTTTGGAATACAGCCATAATTTCACTTACATAATAGTATAGATTTAAAAGCAATAACCTTAAAAAGTTATTGCTTTTTTAATTATCATCGATTTACTACATTAGCCATATTAACTAAAACTTAACAATTAATATGGAATCAATGATGATTTATATGCCTGCAATACTTGCAGTCGTTGGCTTAATCTTTATGTGGGCCAAACGTTCCTGGGTACTTAAACAGGATGCCGGGGACGGCAAGATGAAAGATATTTCTTCACACATCTACGAAGGGGCGCTCGCCTTTTTAAATGCAGAATATAAATTACTTAGTTTTTTTGTGGTTGGAGCCAGTATTGCCCTTGCGGCTATTGCCTTTGTAGTGCCAACTACACATTACCTGATTATTGTCGCTTTTATTTTTGGCGCATTTTTCTCTGCCCTGGCCGGGAATATGGGTATGAAAATAGCGACTCAAACTAACGTACGTACCACCCAGGCAGCCAGGACAAGTTTACCGCAGGCTTTAAAGGTTTCTTTTGGTGGAGGTACCGTAATGGGACTTGGCGTAGCCGGTTTGGCGGTACTTGGTTTAACAGCATTTTTTATTCTTTTTTACTACTATTTCATGGGTGGTGAATGGAGTGATACAACTCAAATGACAGTTGTCCTTGAAACCCTTGCCGGTTTCTCTTTAGGTGCTGAATCTATTGCATTATTTGCTCGTGTAGGTGGTGGGATTTACACTAAAGCTGCCGATGTAGGTGCTGATTTGGTAGGAAAAGTGGAAGCTGGAATTCCCGAAGACGATCCTCGAAACCCTGCAACCATTGCCGATAACGTGGGTGATAACGTTGGGGATGTAGCCGGGATGGGTGCCGATCTATTTGGAAGTTACGTTGCTACCGTTCTCGCAGCTATGGTTTTAGGAAACTATATTATCGAAGATATGGGCGGAAATATCGTTGATTCCGGATTTGGTGGAATTGGCCCTATTTTATTACCTATGGCTATTGCCGGTGCGGGAATTATCATTTCTATAATCGGAACACTATTAGTGAAAATTAGCAATAACTCGGCTAAAGAAGCTGAGGTGCAAAAAGCATTAAATATTGGAAACTGGACGGCTATACTTCTTGTAGCTGTGGCTAGTTATTTTCTTGTTACCTGGATGCTTCCCAAAGAAACCCTAACCATGGGCTTTTTTGTTGGTGGTGCCGAAGGTTTTGAATATATGGATATCGCATCAATCAGGGTGTTTTATGCTTGTTTAGTAGGGATTGTTGTTGGTGGTGTGATTTCAGCAGTAACAGAATATTATACAGGACTTGGTAAAAAACCGGTGCTTTCTATCGTTCAAAATTCAAGTACAGGAGCAGGTACAAATATTATCGCCGGTTTAGCTACCGGGATGATCTCTACTTTTCTTTCGGTTTTATTATTTGCATTGGCAATTTGGGCATCTTACGCTTTTGCCGGCTTTTACGGTGTTGCCCTGGCAGCTTCAGCAATGATGGCAACTACCGCCATGCAATTGGCAATTGATGCTTTTGGGCCTATTGCAGATAATGCAGGAGGGATTGCTGAAATGAGTGAACTCCCGGCTGAGGTTAGAGAACGTACAGATATCCTGGATTCTGTAGGAAACACCACAGCAGCTACCGGAAAAGGTTTTGCGATCGCTTCAGCAGCACTAACTTCACTTGCGCTTTTTGCCGCTTATGTAACTTTTACAGGAATAGATGGAATTAACATCTTTAAAGCCCCTGTTTTAGCGATGTTGTTTATTGGCGGAATGGTGCCGGTTGTTTTTTCGGCTTTAGCAATGAAATCTGTAGGGAAAGCAGCGATGAAAATGGTGGAAGAAGTTAGACGACAGTTTAAAAGTATTCCCGGCATTATGGAGGGAACTGCGAAACCTGAATATGATAAATGTGTAGCAATTTCTACTGAAGCTGCCCTAAAAGAAATGTTGCTGCCAGGAGTTTTAACCATTGGTTTCCCTATCGCGATCGCCCTGATCCCAATGCTTTTTGGATATGAAAATGTATTGATCGCTGAAATGCTTGGTGGTTATATGGCTGGGGTTACGGTAAGCGGAGTGCTTTGGGCAATTTTCCAAAATAATGCCGGTGGCGCCTGGGATAATGCAAAGAAATCTTTTGAGGCAGGTGTTATGATTAATGGGGAAATGACCTATAAAGGTTCTGAAGCGCACAAAGCGGCGGTTACCGGAGATACGGTTGGTGATCCTTTTAAAGATACTTCAGGGCCCTCAATGAACATTTTAATAAAGTTAACCTGTCTAATTGGCTTAGTGATCGCCCCAATTTTGGGTGGCCATACCGAAAGCGATATTCCTAATGAAGAGGCTTCTATAGAAATTGAAAAAACTATAAACACTGAAGCTGTAGCTGAAGATATTTCAAAAGAAGTTCAGGTGAATATGTCTTCTAAAGGAAATGAAACTATCGCTAAAGTAAGAATCACTACTACTAAAAATGGTGAAACTATAATTCAGCAAAAAACCTTTACCGGTACCGAAGCTGAAGTTGAAAAACAGGTACAGAACTTAAAAGATAAAGCCTAGTATTTTGAGGTTTTAGAGAATAAAAGAGGTTGTTTGATTTTTCTTGTGAATACCGTCATCCTGAATTTATTTCAGGATCTAAGCTGAAACCATCCCAACGCTTCGGGACAGCTTGACGAAAACAGGAACCTTCAAACAGCCTCTTTCTTTATTTAAAAGACATCCACTTCCATTTGCTCTAATTCTTTCGCTAAACTTTTGGTAAGCTTTATATGGAACAGCTTACCATAAATTCCTATGCTTAACTCTAAAACTGGTGGCTTTTCAATTTTAACAAAGCTACAACTTAGCTTACGCGTTAATTCCTTTAATTTTAAGTAGAAAAGAAATATAACTTAAAATTGAAAATTATGGCTAAAGATCATGGACCATCAATAAAAAATGATGAACAGTACGAAGAACTTCGGGATGAAGGAATGAGCAAATCTAAAGCTGCAAGAATAGCAAACGATCCAAACTCAGGAGAGAAAGGCGGAAAAGCCGATAAATATGAAGAGCGCACTAAAGAAGAACTCTATGAGAAAGCCCAGGAGATCGGGATTGAAGGTAGAAGCGATATGAACAAGGATGAGTTGATTAAAGCCCTTAGAAACCACTAGAATGAGATCTATATGGAATGGCTCTATTAGCTTCGGACT
>DATFJA010000173.1:0-3477 GCA_035269545.1 Salegentibacter sp. | reverse complement strand
CGGCCAGTACGGCAAATTCTATAGAACATTTAGAACTACACCCTGGTATATTCAGGAAAAAGAAGAAGCTGAAGCTTTAGCCCAGAAGTTAGGATATAATAAGGTTTCCGAAGAAAAGCGGGATGTTGCTTTAAAAATTAGAGATTATGTTGTTGGCGGCGGCTTTATGTTTGCCATGTGCAGCGCTACCGATAGTTTTGATATTGCCCTGGCTGCTAAAGGAGTTGATATTGCAGAAACAATGTTTGATGGCGATCCCAGTGAACCCGGTTATCAATCTAAACTGGATTTCAGTAATACTTTCGCTTTTACTGATTTTACCCTGGAACGAAGCCCTATGGTTTACGAGTTTTCTTCTATAGATATGACTGCGAAAAGAAATATTCCGAAGGAAACTGATTATTTTACCCTGATGGATTTTTCAGCCAAATGGGATGTTGTGCCAACTATGTTAACTCAGAACCACACTCGATTGGTTAAAGGATTTATGGGCCAAACTACGGCCTATAATCCAGATAATATTAAAGCCAATGTTTTGGTAATGGGTGAAAGTAAATTAAATGGTGAAGCTCGGTACATTCACGGAATAAAAGGAAAAGGATTTTTTACTTTTTATGGAGGCCACGATCCTGAAGATTATCAGCATAGAGTAGGGGATCCAAAGACCGAACTTGATTTGCATCCAACTTCACCGGGCTATCGACTTATTTTAAATAATGTACTTTTCCCGGCGGCGAAGAAAAAGCCTCAAAAAACCTAAGATGAAACTAAGTCTTTTGTTGAAAATTTTAAGTATCATCAATTTGATTTTGGTGGTATTTCTCATATTAGATCTGACTAATGTAATTACACTGTCTTCTTCGGTGTATGGAATATTATTAATTTCAGTGGGAATTTTAACTGCAACAGGAATTTATCTAAAAGAAAATAATAAGAAGTAACTATGAAATTTTTTCAGAAGGAAATAAAGTTAAAAGCGAGATCTAGAGGATTTCATTTGGTGACGAGTGAAGTGGAAAGTCAACTAGAGGAATTAAAAGAAATTAATTCAGGAATATTAAATGTGTTTATAAAACATACATCAGCAGGAATAACCATTAATGAAAACGCCGATCCTACGGTACGTGAAGATTTTGAAAGTCATTTTAATGAAATGGTGCCAGAAAATATGCCGTATTATAAACACACTTTAGAAGGATCAGACGATATGCCGGCGCATATTAAGGCTTCCTTATTGGGAAATTCACTTCAGATCCCTGTAACTAATAGAAAATTAAATATGGGAACCTGGCAGGGAATTTATTTGGCAGAGCATAGAAATAATGGAGGTTCTCGAAAATTGGTTTTAAATCTATACGGAGTTTAAATTTAATAGTGTTTACGATAAGGATGGTAGGAGGATGGGATTGAAGTGAAATATCTAAGAAGCCACGAATTCACCAATAAATCTTAAAAAAATATTTGTGCATTAGTGGCAAAAACTTAAGGGTCATTCCTCAAGAAAGTTTTAAAAAGTATTTTATAATTCTATTTCCGAAGAAAATAAAAGCAAAAAAAATCCGGTTCAATAAAGAACCGGATTTTTAAATAAGAGAGTATAACTAATTTGTAATTACTTTACTTTATCTACAATTGCTTTAAAAGCATCTGGATGGTTCATTGCCAAATCGGCAAGTACCTTACGGTTTAAACCTATTCCACCAGCTTTTGCAGCTCCCATAAATTGAGAATAAGACATACCGTGTTCACGGGCTGCAGCGTTAATACGCATAATCCATAGTGAACGGAAATTACGCTTCTTTACTTTACGGTCTCTGTATGAGTAAAGCATTGCTTTCTCAACCGCATTTTTTGCTACTGTCCAAACGTTTTTACGACGTCCGAAGTAACCTTTTGCTTGCTTAAGAACCTTTTTTCTTCTGGCTCTCTTTGCAACTGAATTTACTGATCTTGGCATATTTTTATGTGTTTTGTAGCAGGCGGTCGATAATCGACACTTTTAACTTAAACTTCAAACTGTCACACTGAGCGCAGTCGAAGTGTTGCCCAACTCCAGGGTTTTTAAATTAATTAAACCGTTAAGAGCTTATTGTTACTTTAAACGCAACATAAGTTTAACATTGTCCTTATCTGCATCGTGTACTAATGTACTATGCGTTAAGGCTAGCTTACGTTTTTTAGACTTCTTTGTTAAGATGTGGCTTTTAAACGCGTGCTTTCTTTTTATTTTCCCAGTACCGGTAAGCTTAAAACGCTTTTTAGCACTAGATTTTGTCTTCATTTTAGGCATGTTATCCTCTTTTTTATATTATAACTCTCTTATTATACTATTTTGCTTTTCTGGGAGATAAAAACATAGTCATACGTTTTCCTTCCAGCTTTGGCATTTGTTCTACTTTTCCAAGTTCTTCAAGATCTTGCGCTAATCTTAGCAGTAGAATTTCACCTTTATCTTTAAAAACGATAGAACGTCCTTTAAAAAATACAAAAGCTTTTAATTTAGCTCCGTCTTTTAAAAATTTCTCTGCGTTACGTTTTTTAAATTCGTAATCGTGATCATCTGTATTAGGACCAAAACGTATTTCTTTAACCACAACTTTACTCGCTTTGGCTTTCATAGCCTTTTCGCGCTTCTTTTGCTCGTAAAGAAACTTTTTGTAATCCATTGCTTTTACCACTGGTGGTTTAGCATCTGGAGATATTTCTACCAAATCCAGGCCTAATTCTTCGGCTATAGATAATGCTTGTTTAGTTGGGTAAACGCCCATTTCTACATTATCACCTACAAGACGAACTTCTTCTGCCCTGATTTTTTGGTTAATCCGGTGTTGATCCTCTTTGACTGCTCTAAGCGGTCTCTTCGATTTTTTTCTACGTATTGCTATGGCTGATCTATTTTTGGTTAAACTTCAAACGTCTTCAACGTTTTTTTGATTTCGTTATTTATTATTTCGGCAAAGTCTTCTACTGGCATAGTGCCTATATCGCCTTCCCCTCTCTTTCGTACAGAAACCGTACCATCTTGTTCTTCCTGTTCCCCTATAATCAACATATATGGGAATTTATTCATTTCGGCTTCCCTAATTTTCTTCCCAATGGTTTCATTTCGGTTATCCGCCAAAGCGCGAATTTCGTTATTTTCCAGCAAAGTTAAAACTTTTTGGGCGTATTTTTCATATTTCTCACTGATTGAGAGCACCATAGCCTGCTCGGGCATCAACCATAATGGAAAATTACCTGCTGTATGTTCCAGTAATATCGCGATAAAACGTTCCATACTACCAAATGGCGCACGGTGAATCATTACCGGGCGGTGTGTCTCATTGTCACTTCCTTTATAGCTAAGTTCAAATCTTTCTGGCAGGTTGTAGTCTACCTGAATGGTGCCAAGCTGCCAGCTTCTGCCAAGTGCATCTTTCACCATAAAGTCTAACTTAGGACCGTAGAATGCGGCTTCACCGGTTTCAACAACATAAT
>DATFJA010000172.1:0-6286 GCA_035269545.1 Salegentibacter sp. | reverse complement strand
ACGGTTTGCGCCGGAACTATGGCAATGATGGATGCCGGGGTTAAAATGAAGAAACCTGTTTCTGGTATCGCTATGGGATTAATTTCTGATGGTGAGCGCCACGCTGTACTTTCAGATATCCTTGGAGATGAAGATCACCTTGGTGATATGGACTTTAAAGTAACCGGAACGGCTGACGGGATTACCGCTTGCCAAATGGATATTAAAGTAAAAGGATTGCCTTACGAAATTTTAGTAAAAGCACTAAAACAAGCTCGTGCAGGCAGACTTCATATTCTTGAAAAAATTACTGATACTATTGCTGAGCCCAACGAAAATGTTAAAGCTCACGCTCCTAAAATCATTACCAGAAGAATTCCTAACGAATTTATTGGTGCAATGATCGGGCCTGGAGGAAAAGTAATTCAGGAACTTCAGAAAACCACAGGAACTGAGATCGTAATTAACGAAGACCCCGTAACCGAAGAAGGTATTATTGAAATCCTTGGAACAAGTCAGGAAGGAATTGATAAAGTTCTTGCTAAAATAGACTCGGTAACTTTTAAGCCGGAAAAAGGCAGTGTTTACGAAGTAAAAGTTATCAAAGTTCTTGACTTTGGTGCTGTAGTAGAATATCTTGATGCTCCTGGCAACGAGGTTTTACTTCACATATCTGAACTGGCTTGGGAACGTACCGATAATGTTACCGATATTGTAAATCTTGGTGATGTAATAGATGTAAAATATTTTGGTGTAGATCCTAAAACCAGAAAGGAAAAGGTTTCAAGAAAAGCTTTACTTGAAAAACCTGAAGGTTACCAGGCTCGTCCACCAAGAGACAATAATCGCGACAATCGTGGTTCTCGAGACAATCGTGGCCGTGATGACCGCAGAGGCAGAGACAATAAAGATCGTAGAAATAACGACTAATTAGTCTCGAGCTTTATAAATATAAATCCCCGGAAATAAATTTTCGGGGATTTTTTTATGCTGTTTATTGGGAGTCTTTTTAAACGTCAAGCTGAACTTGTTTCAGACTTTATCCCGAATTTGCTTCGGGATTCTAACATGATATTAAGTTAGATTCTGAAACGATCCCGAAGCTTCGGGACAGAACGACGAATAAGGATATTTTTGAAATTCTTATTTTGAATATTCTTAAAAAATCTTTTGCGTTAGGGATTGCAGTGGAAAGCCCACAGCGAGTGGAACGAGCGAGGACTTGCAGCGTAAAGCCCGACCCGCCGGGTAACGCCCAAATAAAATTAATTAAGGTTTTTTGTAACATTACGACTACTATTTGCGTATAAACTAGTACAAGAGCTATTCACAAATAAAATCCAAGGAGACGATAGATGAGACAACTTAAAATTACGAAGCAGGTAACGAACCGTGAAACTGCTTCGCTAGATAAGTATTTGCAAGAAATTGGTAAAGTTGACCTAATTACTGCCGATGAAGAGGTAGAATTAGCACAACGAATTAAAGCGGGTGATGACCGCGCTTTGGAAAAATTAACTAAAGCGAATTTACGTTTTGTGGTGTCGGTTGCAAAACAATATCAAAATCAGGGGTTAACCCTACCCGACCTTATTAACGAAGGAAATTTAGGATTGATTAAAGCTGCGAAACGTTTTGATGAAACACGTGGTTTTAAATTTATCTCCTATGCAGTATGGTGGATTCGCCAGTCTATTCTTCAGGCACTGGCCGAGCAGTCGCGTATTGTTCGTTTACCATTGAATAAAATTGGATCTATTAACAAGATCAACAAAACTTTTGCTTTCTTAGAACAATCTCATGAGCGCCCACCAAGTGCTGAAGAAATTGCGAAAGAGCTGGACATGACGATTAATGATGTGAAGGAATCTATGAAGAATTCTGGCCGTCACGTCTCTATGGATGCTCCTTTGGTAGAAGGTGAAGATTCTAACCTTTACGATGTTTTACGTTCCGGGGAATCTCCAAATCCAGATAAAGAACTTTTACACGAATCATTAAGAACAGAAATTGAGCGTGCTTTAGAAACCTTAACTCCGCGTGAAGCAGATGTTATTCGTTTGTATTTTGGTCTTGGAGACCAGCACCCAATGACGCTTGAAGAAATTGGAGAAACTTTTGATCTTACAAGAGAAAGAGTAAGACAGATTAAAGAAAAAGCGATTAGAAGGTTGAAACATACTTCAAGAAGTAAGATCCTAAAAACTTATTTAGGATAAGATATTTAAGATGACAACAGTTAATGCCGGCGACGGCCGGCTAACATAACTGTTCGTTTTTTGATTGATGAATGACCCCGGCGTGATGAACCGGGGTTTTTTTATTTTTTAAATAAAAATTCACTTTTTAAAATTTCAAGAAATTTTTTAATATTTTATTTTTACGGAAAATTCTATTATACACTATGCGTTACGCTATTAGTTATGTAAGTACCGTTAACCCGGCTCTTTCAGAATCTGAAATTCAGGCTGCCTTAGATTTCAGCAAAGACTGGAATAATAACAATAACATCACCGGAATACTATTGTATTCTCAAGGAAATTTTTTTCAGGTTCTGGAAGGCCAGGAACAACTATTAAAAGAGCTTTTCGAGAGAATAAAACTTGATGAAAGGCACCATAATATTATTACTATTTTCCAAAAACCGATTCCAGACGTTCAGTTTGATGGTTACGAAGCTGATTTTATTTCGTTAGACGATCATTTCCAGCAAAAGAATATTGAAAGCTACACGAAACAGGTAAGTCTTTTGAATCCATCTATTCAAAGTTCGGTGAAGTATATCTTAAAAAACTTTACTGAAGGCATCAAATAAGCATAATCTTGTTATTTTTGTGATCATACTTTCAACATCACAACAATCATGACAACAAAACTTATTGCTCCATCAATTCTTGCCGCAGATTTTGCCAATCTTCAGCGTGATATTGAAATGGTAAACCGAAGTGAAGCCGACTGGTTTCATATAGATATCATGGACGGTGTCTTTGTCCCTAACATCTCCTATGGGATGCCGGTGCTTCAGGCCATTACCAGGCACGCCGAAAAAACTATTGATGTACACTTAATGATCGTAGATCCAGATAGGTACATTAAAGAATTTGCGAAACTGGGAGCCGATAATCTTACCGTTCATTACGAAGCTTGTACACATTTACACCGAACACTACAAGCGATTAAAGCAGAGGGTATGCAGGCAGGGGTAGCAATAAACCCGCACACCAGTGTAGATTTTTTGAAAGATGTGATCAATGATATCGACATAGTATGTATAATGAGCGTAAATCCTGGTTTTGGCGGACAAAGTTTTATTGAGAACACCTATCAAAAAGTTCAGCGTTTAAAAGAACTTATAGTAACTCATAACGCCTCAACCTTAATTGAAGTTGACGGAGGTGTAACTGACGAAAATGCTTCGCAACTTATAAAAGCCGGGGCCGATGTATTGGTGGCCGGCAGCTATGTTTTTAAAGCTAAAGACCAGGAGGAAACTATAAAAGACCTAAGAAAACTTGCAAACTCCTAAGAATACCTACGATGTTATAATAATTGGTGGCGGCCCTATCGGTATAGCCTGTGCACTGGAAGCTGAAAAGAAAGACCTTTCTTATCTTATCCTGGAAAAAGGCTGTTTGGTTAATTCTCTATACCATTATCCAACAAACATGACCTTCTTTTCAACTTCAGAAAAACTGGAGTTGAACGATATTCCGTTTATCAGCAATAATCCGAAACCAAGAAAAGCCGAAGCCTTAGAATATTACCGGAGGATAGCGACTTCTAATAAGATCAACATCAATTTATTTGAAAAGGTGACAAAGGTTGAATCACAAGATGATCTGCACATCGTTACCAGTATAAAAAACCAGTATACTGCAAAAAATATCGTAGTGGCTACCGGTTTCTATGACATCCCGAATTACCTGAACATTCCCGGGGAAGATTTACCAAAAGTAGCTCATTACTATGGAGATCCTCATTATTATGCCACTCTTAAGACCATCGTGGTTGGTGCCAGCAATTCGGCCGTAGATGCAGCTTTGGAGATTTACCGAAAAGGTGGCGAGGTGACAATGATCGTTAGAAAAGCAGAGATTGGCCGGCGGGTAAAATACTGGGTACGCCCGGATATTGAAAATCGAATTAAAGAAAGCAGTATAAAGGCGTTTTTCAATGCAAATTTGAAGGAAATCAGGGAAAACGAGGTTATCATAGAAACCCCGGAAGGAGAAAAAGTATTGGAAAACGATTTTGTACTAATGCTTACAGGTTATCGCCCTAATTTTGAATTTCTGCAAAATATGGGAATTGATTTATCTGAGGATGGAAAAAAGATACCTCAATACAACGAGGAGACTATGGAAACCAACGTAAAGGGAATTTATCTTGCCGGAGTAATTTGCGGAGGAGTGGAAACTCACAAATGGTTTATAGAAAACTCAAGGGTTCATGCTGAGATGATAATGAACCATTTAGCTAATAAAAAAGAGGCTGTATAAAATATCTTTACACAGCCTCTTTCAAAATCTTGCAATTATCTGCTCATCAAAACAATCTCAGATGAGTTATAGATATCATTTTTATTTAATAATTTCCCATAAAATTCCAGGTCGCTTTTCTGATCTTTAAAAGATTCATCTAACCATTTTGTGGCCTTATTGACCGGGAATTTATAAACTTTAATCTCTGGATAGGTATCTGGAGATTCAGACTCGTCAATGCCAATTTCAATTTGCTTTTTCTTTTTATTGTAATACACATATTTCGCAAGGAAATTGTGCTTAATCAGGCTAATAAACTCTTCAGGAGCTTCCTGGCAAGTTTCACATTCTTCAATGTACTGTTTTACTAAGTGACGAAGGCTTAGCCTTATTTCATTGGTGTTTAGGTAAGAGGTCATAGGTGTTAATTTTAATGGTTTACTAATTGGTTTGGCTAAATTATATTTAAACTTAACGGGCGAAAATTTTTTATGTAGAATTTAACTTCACGATGTTAATATATCTAAATTAAATCAAAATTTGATGACAAAAAAATTAACGAAAACCTTTTCGTGTCGATAAGTTTAAGGCAAATTCCCATTTTTAGTATTAACTTTCTATTATCACTTTTTGAAATAAAAGACTGTAATAAGAAGGATTACAGCGGATTTCTGTAAGGTTTTCAATCCGTTTTCGGCTATCTGTACGAATAAAATCATACCTAATATGGGTTCAAAATTAAGGGATATCCCCTATGCTATTCTCGAATTGGCTACGGTTGCCAAAAATTCCAGTATTAAAGAAACTTTTGATCAAAGCCTTGACCTGGCTCAAAAAGCGGAGGAAATGGGTTATAGCCGATTCTGGCTTGCCGAACATCATAATATGCTAAGTATTGCGAGTTCGGCAACTTCTGTTTTAATAGGCCATATTGCCGGAGGAACAGAAAAAATTAAAGTTGGGTCTGGTGGCATCATGCTTCCCAATCACTCTCCCCTAATCGTTGCTGAACAATTTGGAACCCTGGGAACACTTTATCCTAATAGAATAGATCTTGGCTTGGGAAGAGCCCCTGGCACCGATCAGGTTACGGCCCAGGCCATTCGGTCTGATAGAATGAAATCAGTGTTTAAGTTTCCGGAAGAAATTAAAGAAATCCAGAAATATTTTTCAGTAGAAAATTCGAAATCAAAAGTAAGAGCTGCAGTGGCGGAAGGAGTTGATGTACCTATTTATATACTGGGCTCCAGCACAGATAGCGCACATCTTGCCGCCGAACAAGGATTACCTTATGTGTTTGCCAGCCATTTTGCTCCGGCACAATTGCACCAGGCATTAAGCATTTATCATAACAATTTTAAGGCTTCTAATTTTTTAGAGGCGCCATACACGATTGCCGGTGTGAATATTATCGCTGCTGATACGACGGCTCAAGCAGAAAGAATATCTACTTCTCTAATAAAAATGATGCTTGGTGTAATGAGCGGAAATATCGACTATATGCAAGCACCCGAAGATTTCACGAATGAGCACAGGGAAATTCTTGCCCATCCGGGTTTTCAGAGAATGCTTAAGTATGCATTCATTGGAGATCCCCAATTAGTAAAAGAAAAAACTGAAGCATTCATAAAGGAGACCGGTGTGAATGAAGTTATGGCCGTTTCTCATATTTACGACCACCAGGATCGATTAAAATCATTTATGATATTCTCTGAAATAATGAAAAGAAATATTTAGTATCCGAATATTTTGGCCATTCCAATTTATTAAAAAACAGGCTTTTAAGCAGACAAACGGGAAGAACTTGAATTACTATCAAAAAAACG
>DATFJA010000171.1:0-2709 GCA_035269545.1 Salegentibacter sp. | reverse complement strand
ATTTGTGATCGTAAATTGTATTTCAGGTAATCTATAATTTCTTTATCAGCTGCAATAAATGCACCGGTACTGGCTAAAGACTTAGCAAAAGTGGCAAAATATACATCAATATCATCCTGAACTCCTTGCTCCTCACCTGCTCCTGCTCCTGTTTTACCAAGTGTTCCAAAACCATGAGCATCATCAACAAATAGTCTAAAATTATATTTTTGCTTCAGCTCAACAATTTCCTTTAATCTTCCCTGCTCTCCACGCATACCAAAAACGCCTTCAGAAATCAATAAAATTCCTCCTCCGGTTTGTTCTGCAATTTTAGTAGCGCGTTGCAGGTTTTTTTCTATACTTTCAAGATCGTTATGTTTATAAGTAAAACGCTGACCTAAATGTAATCGTACACCATCTATAATACAAGCGTGTGCATCTACATCATACACGATCACATCCTGTTTAGAAACCAAAGCGTCGATGGTTGAAACCATTCCCTGGTAACCAAAATTAAGGAGGTAAGCCGATTGTTTATGAACAAAAGAAGCTAGTTCGTCCTGAAGCTTTTCGTGAAGCTGAGTGTGTCCACTCATCATTCTGGCTCCCATTGGATAAGCTGAACCATATTCTGCTGCGGCTTCAGCATCTACCTTTCTCACTTCAGGATGATTAGCGAGTCCCAGGTAGTCATTAATACTCCAGGTGATCACTTTCTTCCCTCGAAATTTCATTCGGTTAGATATAGGCCCTTCAAGCTTAGGAAATACAAAATATCCTTCTGCTTGTTCTGCCCATTTTCCTAAAGGTCCTTTGTCCTTATATATTTTATCAAATAAATCCCTCATCGGTCTTTTTTTAGTCGAGCCGCAAAAATACTTAAAATTGGCTCAATTGCACAAAGTTATTTTTTTCTTAAAACTCAAAATAAAAAGAAAAGCATCCTACGGGGGATGCTTATGTCTTTTTATTTCTGAATCAATTTCAAGTTATTTCTTTATTTTATAAATTCTATGGGCTGTGCCTCAATTTCATTTTTAGTATCAAAAAAGCCCTGTTCTTCCATCCATTTATCGCTAAAGACTTTTCCCATATAACGTGAACCGTGATCTGGAAATATTACCACCACATTGCTATGCTCATCGAATTCGCCTTCTTCTGCAAGTTGTTTTAATCCCTGAGTGGCTGCTCCACTGGTATAACCTACAAATAAACCTTCGGTTTTCGCAAGTTCCCTGGCCGTGTGAGCACTGTCTTCGTCACTTACTTTAACAAAACGATCAATAACCTCAAAATCTGTTGCCGAAGGAATAAGGTTTTTACCAAGTCCTTCTATTCTATAAGGATAAATCTCATTAGCATCAAACTCCTTGGTTTCGTGATATTTCTTTAAAACAGATCCATAAGCATCTATCCCGATTACTTTCATTTCGTGATTCTGCTGCTTTAAATATCTTGCAGTTCCCGAAATTGTTCCACCAGTTCCGCTACATGCAACAAGATGAGTTATTTTTCCTTCGGTTTGATTCCAAATTTCAGGACCTGTAGAATTAAAATGAGCATCTATATTCAGATCGTTAAAATATTGATTAATATAAACCGAACCTTTTGTTTCTGAATTTAACCTTTTAGCTACCTGATAATAAGATCTGGGATCGTCAGCTGAAACGTGTGCAGGGCAAACATACACTTTGGCTCCCATTGTTCTTAGCATATCTATTTTATCGTTAGACGCTTTAGAACTTACCGCCAAAATACATTCGTAGCCTTTTATAACGCTTACCATCGCAATACTAAAACCGGTGTTTCCCGAAGTGGTTTCAATAATAGTACTACCCGGTTTAAGAATACCTTTTCTTTCGGCTTCTTCAATAATATATAGGGCAATACGGTCTTTCGCGGAATGTCCCGGGTTAAAAGCTTCTACTTTAGCGAAGAATTCTCCTTTAAAATCCTGGGTGATTTTGTTAAGCTTAATTAGAGGGGTATTGCCTATAAGTTGCAATACACTGTCATATACTTGCAAATCTTCTTTCATAAATCGAAGTTCTTTACAAAATTTGGGTTAAAGATTTTGCTCATTAAATGAGCCTAAAATATTTCTACAATATCAAAATATCTTATTTTATAATCGCGATACTTACTAGAATACATTCAATAAGCTGTACCGGTTGATTTTACTCATAAAATCACAAAAGCAAAATCGCACAAATTTAAGGTAAATTTTTTAATTAGTGGTCTATTCCTTCTAAATCCAACAAAAACGCATATTCTTCCGCTACTTCTTTTAAAGCTTCAAATCTTCCTGAAGCGCCGCCGTGCCCTGCATCCATATTAGTATGAAAAAGCAACAAATTATTATCAGTTTTTAAATCTCTTAATTTGGCTACCCATTTCGCTGGTTCCCAGTACTGCACCTGAGAATCATGTAATCCGGTTGTTACCAGCATATTTGGATAATCCTGTGTCTTTACATTGTCGTAGGGCGAATAGGAGAGCATATAGTTGTAGTAATCCTCCTCCTTAGGGTTTCCCCACTCGTCGAACTCGCCGGTGGTTAAGGGAATCGACTCATCGAGCATGGTTGTAACCACATCGACGAAAGGAACAGCTGCTACTACGCCATTGTATAGCTCGGGTTGCATGTTTACAATGGCGCCCATCAGCAATCCGCCGGCACTTCCTCCCATAGCATAAAGATGCTCCGGAGAAGTGTAGGCCGTATCT
>DATFJA010000170.1:0-7387 GCA_035269545.1 Salegentibacter sp. | reverse complement strand
GATGTTTTCCTGCGGAGAAAATGACGAAAAAAAATCAGAGAGAAAGAACACTGAGGAAGCTCAAACTGAAACCGAAACTCGGGAGAGAGAAAAAGACGTGATTCTCTTCTTTGGAAATAGCCTTACAGCAGGAATGGGTTTAGAACCTTCTGAAGCTTTTCCGGCTCTTATTCAAAATAGGTTAGATTCCCTTGAGTATGATTATGAGGTGATAAATGCCGGATTAAGCGGGGAAACAACCGCCAGTGGGAAAAACAGAATCAACTGGGTTTTAAATCAGGATGTAGATATTTTTGTTTTAGAACTTGGAGCCAATGATGGTTTACGCGGAATTCCTTTAGAGGAAACCAGGAAGAATCTTCAGGATATTATTAACACCGTAAAGGAGAAAAATCCCGATACTAAAATAGTTTTGGCTGGAATGCAGATTCCACCAAATATGGGAGAAGAATATACCACTGAATTCAGAAATATTTTCCCTGAACTTGCCGAAAAAAACAATGTGGAACTCATTCCTTTTCTTCTTGAAGGCGTAGCGGGGAATCCTGAATTAAATCAGCAAGACGGCATTCATCCAACCGCCGAAGGTTACGAAATTGTAGCCGACAATGTGTGGAGTGTTTTGGAAGATGTGGTAGAAAAGGAGTAGAATTTAGTTTTCCTATAATTTTTTATAAATAAGTACAGCTCCTCCCCTTATTTTCAAGGGGAGGTGGCCGTAGGTCGGAGGGGTTTTATGTAAGATGTCGGTCCATCAATCACCCCTTTCTAAGCCGAATTCATAACCTTCTTTCACAGAAGTTGAACCAAAAACCGATTTCTACTAACCACACGAATTATTCTTACCAATAATTCAGTTCTTCTTATAATTTCATTAGAAAGTATTTAGAAAAAATGCTATTTTAGGCTTTTATTAAGAATATTTGCTCTAAAAATCAGTCTTACTTCATTTTCAAATAATTTAAGATCTAATCAAATTCTAAATATTTAGTGCTTCTTTTCTTAATATTTCAAAGTGATTCATTCAATCTAAAAACAGAAGATTTTTTATGAAAAGAAGAAAGTTCGTTCAATTAGCCGGTATGGGTACAGGGGCTTTGATGCTTCCTTCCTATTTAATGGGAAGTAACGTTTCTGCCGAAGCACTTTTGCATCCCGGTATGGATATTCTTACCAAAAGAAAACTCGCCGATGTAGCGCTAACACAGCTAAATCTCTTGGTTCTACCTATGCAGATGCCAGGATAGGTCGCTACCTTAATCAATACGTTTTTACGCGTGAAGATAAAGTTCAAAACGTGGTAAATACAGAGTCTTTTGGAATAGGAATTCGAGTAATAGCAAATGGTACCTGGGGATTTGCCTCTACCAATAGTGTTACCGAAGAAGGTATCAAAAAAGCCACTCAACAGGCTGTGGCTATCGCAAAAGCAAATTCAAAAATTCAGAAAGAACCGGTAAAACTGGCACCTGTGCAATCACACGGCGAGGTTTCCTGGAAAACGCCAATTAAAAAGGATTTTAAAGAAGTTCCTGTTTCAGAAAAAGTAGACTTGCTGCTTAGTGCAAATGCAGCTGCAATGGATAACGGGGCTAACTTCGTAAATTCTGCGCTATTTATGGTTAATGAGCAGAAGTATTTTGCTTCAACAGAAGGCTCTTATATCGATCAGGATGTGCATAGAATCTGGCCAACCTTTGGGGTAACGGCAATAGATCGTGAGGCAGGTAAGTTTAAATCCCGTAGTGCGATGAGCGCTCCCATGGGTATGGGCTATGAATATATGGATGGCCTGGAATCTGAAAAACTCGAAGGTCCTGCCGGATTAAAATTATATCGTAACAGTTATGATATGGTAGAGGATGCTACATTGGCCGCTAAACAGGCCAAAGAAATGCTTTCGGCTAAATCTGTAGAGCCGGGCAAATATGATCTTGTACTAGAACCTAATCACCTGGGATTAACAATTCACGAATCTGTAGGTCACCCATTAGAATTAGATCGCGTGCTTGGTTATGAAGCCAATTATGCCGGTACCAGTTTCGCCACTTTAGATAAATGGAAATCCGGAGATTTTCAATATGGTAGTGATATTGTAAACCTTGTAGCCGATAAAACTCAACCGGGTTCTCTTGGCGCCGTAGGTTATGATGACGAAGGTGTGAAAACTAAGAAATGGGATCTTGTAAGAAATGGAGTTTTAACGAACTACCAGGCTATTCGCGATCAGGTACACATGATAGATCAGAATGAATCACATGGTTGTTGCTATGCGCAAAGCTGGAACGATGTTCAGTTTCAACGTATGCCTAACGTTTCATTAGAGCCGGGGAAAGAGAAATATTCTATAAACGATATGATCAAAAACGTAGAAAAAGGTATTTATATTGCCGGGCGTGGTTCGTATTCCATAGATCAGCAACGTTATAACTTCCAGTTTGGAGGTACTGTTTTTTACGAAATTAAAGATGGGCAGATCGTGGGAATGTTAGACGATGTTGCCTACCAGTCCAACACCCAGGAATTTTGGAATTCCTGTTCTAAGATTTGTGATAAAAGCGATTATCGCATGTTCGGATCCTTCTTTGACGGAAAGGGTCAGCCCTCTCAAGTAAGTGCTGTTTCCCACGGAAGTTCTACATCAAGGTTTGACGGCATAAACGTGATCAATACCGGTAGAAGTGTTTAATTAAGGTATACCTAAAAAAGAAATATAGAAATGGCAATATATACAAAAGAAGAAGCCAGGCGAATTATGGAAAAAGCATTGAGCTTTTCTACTGCAGATGCCTGCGTAATTAATATGGGAGGTAGCGAGAGCGGAAATATTCGTTATGCCCGAAATACAGTTTCCACATCGGGACATCGTTCGAATCAAACTATGGCAGTAGAAGCTAGCTTCGGAAAAAAATCTGGAACGGCTACCGTAGATGAATTTGATGATGAATCTTTAGAAAGTGTAGTGAAAAGAGCTGAAGAATTGGCGAAATTTGCTCCTGAAAACCCCGAATTTATGGCTCCCTTAGGGCCGCAAACTTATGACGAATCTGTTAATTTCGTTGAAGCTACAGCTAATATTACACCGGAGTACAGAGCCGAAGTAGCAGCGAAAAGTATTAATCCCGCTTCTGAAAAAGACGTAACCGCTGCAGGTTTCCTAAACGATTCTGCAGGTTTTAGTGCAATGATGAATTCTAACGGATTATTTGCATACAACAAATCTACAGACGTGAATTTTACGGTGACCATGAGAACTAATGATGGCACCGGTTCTGGCTGGGTGACCCGTAATTATAACGATGTTAACAAATTTGATCCCAAAGAGGCTGCAAAAGTGGCTATAGATAAAGCAGTAATGTCTCGTGAAGCCAGAGCTATAGAACCGGGAAAATATACAGTGATCCTGGAGCCTGCTGCCTCGGCAGATTTATTGCGGAATATGGCTGGAGCCTTCAACGCCCGTACTGCCGATGAAGGTCGGAGTTTTATGTCTAAAGATGACGGGACCAAATTGGGAGAGAAAATCGTAGACGAGCGGGTAAATATATGGAGCGATCCATTACATCCCGATGTACCTACGCCAACCTGGAACGGAGAGGGAATGCCGCTCAGCAAAATGAAGTGGATAGAGGATGGTGTAGTCAAAAATCTGGCTTACAGTAGATATTGGTCAGAAAAGCAGGGGGTAGACCCGGTACCTTTTCCTTCTAACTTTATTATGGAAGGCGGCGATGCTTCCCGGGAAGAGCTTATAAAAAATACCAAACGTGGTATTTTGGTGACGAGGTTGTGGTATATTAGAAGTGTAGATCCACAAACTTTGCTCTATACCGGTCTTACCCGTGACGGAACGTTCTATATTGAGAATGGAGAAATAAGATATCCGGTTAAAAACTTCAGGTTCAATGAAAGCCCGATTATTATGCTGAATAACCTGGAGACCCTGGGCAAACAGGTAAGGATAGATGGAAATTTAGTACCGTATATGAAAGTGAGAGATTTTACTTTCACCAGCCTTTCAGACGCAGTCTAAAATTTTTAGACATTTAAAAACTGGTTGTGGTGAAACATTCATTACAACCAGTTTTTCTTTTTTAACTTTCACGGAGTTAAAAAAACTGGAATTAATTTTACTTTTTGATATTTAGGGAGTCTAATTATTAATTAAGAGTTGATATCAAGATTAGTGAATTGGGGAAACAACAATTAAACACTATAAGATTTATATAATAAATTAAAGATGAATAGTTTTTTCTTTACCAGGCTTCAATATGAATCGGGTGATTGGGATGTGGATCAAAGAATGCCCTCCAATTTGCTGAATTCCCTGGTAGAGTACACCACGCTAGAAGTAGATACCCGGGAAAATATTGTTCCGCTTAGTAGTGATGAGATTTTTAAATGTCCTTTTTGTTATATCTCAGGACATAAACTAGTGCAGTTTACTACAAAAGAAAAAGAGAATTTTGAAAAGTACATAAAGAATGGAGGTTTTGTTTTTGCAGATGATTGCAATCACGATATCGACGGACTTTTCGCTAAATCTTTTGAGCGGCAAATGGAAGAGATTTTTGGCCCTGGAGAATTGGCAAAAATCTCAAACGATCACGAAATTTATAATGTGTTTTTTGAATTTGAAGATGGCCCGCCAACAACTTCCCAGGAACTAAATGGTTGGGGAGATGATCTGGTACATGAATACCTGAAGGCTATTGGTATAAACGGAAGGATAGGCGTGCTCTACAGTAATAAAGATTATGGATGTGAATGGGATTATGATTTTAGAAACAAACGATTTTACAAAATAGATAATACCAAATTTGGAGTGAATATCGTGATGTATGCACTTACCTCTTAACCAGTAGGCTGCCGGACGCAATATTAGCAAATGAAGAGCAATGATTTTAAAACTTATTACAAGTTCATCCTTTTGAGTAAACTATGGGTGTAAGCTCAAGAGACATAAAGTGGGAAATTTTTGATACGAGATAAGCCTCGGTCCCGATAGTTATCGGGATAAATCTCGATTATCGAGTAAATTTATAAACAAATGAAACTATGGATCAGCAATTAGCCGATTTAGACCAGGAAGTAAAAACGCTTACCGGAAAGCTTAAGGATCTTAAAAGCGAGATAGCTAAAGTAATAGTTGGGCAGGAAGAAACCGTAGACCAGCTGCTAATTACATTTTTGGCAGGCGGTCATGCCCTTTTGGAAGGTGTTCCCGGTTTGGCAAAAACCTTAATGATAAGAACGCTTTCCCAGGCGATAGATTTAAAATTCAAAAGAATTCAATTTACGCCAGACTTGATGCCTTCTGATATTATTGGGACTGAAATTCTGGAAGAAGACCATACTACTGGGAAGAAGTTTTTTGCATTTAATAAAGGTCCAATTTTCGCCAATATTATTTTGGCCGATGAGATTAACCGAACCCCACCAAAAACCCAGGCAGCGCTTTTAGAAGCGATGCAGGAATTTGAAGTGACTTATTCTGGGAAAACCTACGAGTTGGAACGTCCGTTCTTTATCCTGGCAACGCAAAACCCTATAGAACAATCGGGAACCTTTCCTTTACCCGAAGCTCAACAGGACAGGTTCCTATTTTATATAAAGATCGGCTATCCGACAGAAATTGAAGAAAATCAAATCCTAAAACATACCACCGGATCTAAAAAGACTACAATTAATCCTATTCTTACTGGTGCTGAAATCTTAAGACTTCAACAACTGGTGCGGGAAGTGCCCATAAGTGATGACCTGATTTCTTTTGTAAATAAACTTATTCGCGCAACTCGTCCCGAAACCAGCGACAATGAATTTGTAAAAGAATGGGTAAACTGGGGCGCGGGCCCAAGAGCAGGGCAGGCAATGATCCTCACAGCAAAAGCCAGGGCTTTACAGCAAGGGAGATTAGCTGTAACGCCGGAAGATCTTGAGCATTGCGCTTATCCGGTTTTGCGACACAGGCTCATTGTGAATTTTAAAGCGGAAGCAGAGGGAGTAACTTCAGATGATGTGACCGCCCAATTAATAAAATCAATATTACCAGCAGAAAAAGCAAAACGATAAGTGAAGCAGGATTATCAGCAATTACTAAAGCCCGAGACCATTAACAGCGTGAGCGGTTTGGCTCTTATCGCCAGGGTGACGGTAGATGGCTATCTTTCTGGATTAAACCATAGCCGAAGACTGGGTCCCGGAATGGAATTTAGTCAATATCGAGGCTACGAGCCTGGTGATGATATGCGATTACTCGACTGGAAAATGCTGGCTCGCTCTGGAAGATATTACATTAAACAATCTGAAATAGAAACCAATATTTCGGTGAAATTTATCCTTGACTCCAGCAGGTCTATGCAACACGAGGAAGATGGGATCACTAAAATGGATTATGTTAGGGTTTTAGTAGCTTCTTTGGCCTGGCTAGCGCAGAGACAGGGAGATGCCGTAGGACTTTTTGCACTGAATGATCTGGAGCTACACTCCCTTTATCCAAGGATTCAGAAAAAGCATTTTAACCGATTATTGCTGGAATTGATCAATATTAAAGCGGAAGGGAAATGGCCTGAAAATTCAAAATCGACTGAAAAATTACACGATAGAAGGCATAAAGAACTTATTTTCTTTATTTCAGATTTGCACCAGGAAACATCAGAATTAACCGATGTGATCACGAAATTAAAAACACCTCGAAATGAGGTGGTGGTATTGCATCTTCTTGGTAAAAACGAGTTGGAATTCAATCACAAGGGTTCGCTTACTTTTGAAGATCTGGAAACCGGTGCGCGAATGAAAATAGATGCCAAAGAGGCCCGAACACGATATCTGGATTCCTTAGAAAAATCTCTTAAAACCACTAAAGAAATTATGCTGGCCAATGCAATTACCTACCAACTTTTGCGGCTTGACGAACCAATTGGAGAGGCGCTTCAATTGCTACTGAAAAAGCGCAATAATTTAATGTAATATGTTTTTTCTCAATCCTTCATTTTTATTGGCTTTACTTGGACTTGCCGTTCCGGTAGCGATTCATTTATGGAGCAAAAAAGAAGGAAAAACCATTAAAGTTGGGAGTATAAAATTCCTACAGGAATCTGATTCCCAAAAGAGCAGTAGCATTAAACTGAACGAATTCTGGTTGTTGTTGCTAAGAATGTTGCTCATCACGATTTTGGTCTTTATCCTGGCCGAACCACGTTTATACTATAAAAGCGAAAATTCACCAATCACCTATTTGGTTGAAAAATCTTTGCTTTCTTCTTCGGAAGTAAAAACCCTAACAGATAGTTTGAGTAATACCGCTGAGGTTCGGTTTTTAGAAACTGATTTTCCGGAATATAAGCCTGAAAATCTAAAAGATACTTTTTCTGAAACTCCGAATTAC
>DATFJA010000169.1:0-2286 GCA_035269545.1 Salegentibacter sp. | reverse complement strand
TTTATGTATCTCTTTTTTACCTGCACAGGAAGCTTCAGAAAAATTAGACTCCATCATAGGTGAAATAGAAGATTACAAAGCTTACGATCGCGAAGAATTTCCTTTGGGATTATATACCGAGAAATATTACAAAAAGGAATCAGAATTTGCCAAAAAACAATTGAAGCAACTCCAGGAAATAAAGTCCGATTCTTTAAGTGAAACCGAACGGATTTCTCTGGAAATGCTAAAATTCAAACTCCAGGAAACCCTAGATCGCTATAAATACGAAGCTTATTTAAATCCGTTGCTTTCAGATTCAGGATTTCATTTAAGCCTTGCCTACCAGGTTAGAGATTTAAATAATTATGAGCAGGTGAAAGCTTATTTGAATAAATTAAATGCAATTCCCACTTATGTAGATCAGCATTTCGTGTTATTGCGTGAAGGTTTAAAGAAAGGCAATACACAGCCACGTGTGATTTTTGAAGGATATGAATCTACGTATAACGACCAGATTTTAGAAGATCCAAAAGAAAGTTATTTTTATAAACCTTTCGAAAACCTTCCAAAAACGCTTTCTAAAACACAAAAAGATTCGGTTCTATCCGCGGCTGAAATGGCGATTGCCAATAATGTGATTCCGCAGTTTAAGAGAATTAAAACATTTTTTGAAACCGAATATCTACCCAATACCCGAACAAGTTTAGGAGTTTCAGAAATTCCAAATGGAAGGGAATATTATCAAAACAGGCTGGATTATTATACCACTTTAGATTTGACAGCAGAAGAAATTCATCAAATTGGTTTGGAGGAAGTAGCGCGGATTAATTCAGAAATGAAAAAAATAATTGCAGAAGTTGAGTTTGAGGGAAGTTTTGAAGAATTCATTCATTTTCTAAGAACTGATGAGCAGTTTTACGCTGAAACCGGTGACGAATTATTAATGGAAGCACGGGATATCGCTAAGCGTATTGATGCAAAACTTCCTGCCTATTTTAAGACCCTACCAAGAAAACCATACGGAGTGGCAAAAGTACCCGACGCCATTGCGCCAAAGTATACCACGGGTCGCTACATTGGCGCATCAGATGATACTCAACCGGGCTATTATTGGGTGAATACTTATAATTTGCCTAATCGTCCGCTATATGTTTTACCTTCTTTAACCGCCCACGAAGCGGTGCCGGGCCATCATTTGCAGAATGCGCTGAATGCCGAGTTGGGCGACAGTATTCCAAAATTCCGAAGAAATATGTATTTATCGGCTTACGGTGAAGGCTGGGGTTTATATTCTGAATTTTTAGCTGAAGATATGGGGATTTACTCCACGCCATACGAGCTGTTTGGTAAGCTTACTTACGAACAATGGCGTGCCTGCCGATTAGTTATCGATACAGGAATTCACGCAATGGGTTGGAGTAGGGAAGAAGCGGTAGCATACTTCGAGAAGAATACCGCGCTTTCTATGCATAATATCAATACCGAAGTAGATCGTTATATTTCCTGGCCGGGCCAGGCAGTTTCTTATAAGATTGGCGAGATTAAAATCAGGGAATTACGCAAAAAAGCGGAAGAAGCCCTTGGTTCCGATTTTAATATTCGTGATTTTCACGAGGTGATTTTAGAACAGGGTGTGGTTACGTTGCCAATATTGGAAGAGCGAGTTCAGAAATATATTGAAGAAACAAAGTAATAAAGAGAGGAGTTTTTAAAGGTTTGTCTGCCTTTTTGGGATAAAAATATAAGCTAGGGTTTATAATATCCTATCTTCGCTACTTCAAAAATCAAGAATGAATTTAGAAAAAGAATTAAGGGAACGCAGTGATAGTACCTGCGAACTTTGCAGTGCTACAGATAATTTACAGGTTTACAGCCTTGAGAATTTCCCGGGAGAAGTTACCGATGGAAGTTTTATGGCGTGCCAGGTTTGCACCGATCAACTGGAAGATTTTGATAAAGTAGAGGTAAATCACTGGCGTTGTTTAAACGATAGTATGTGGAGTACGGTTCCTGCTGTTCAGGTAACTGCTTTTCAAATGTTGACAAAACTAAAAGCCGAAGGCTGGCCTCAGGATTTACTGGATATGATGTATATGGAAGACGAGTTGAAAGCTTTTGCTCAATCCCAGTTGGTTTCCGAAGAAAATACTACGCCGGAAGTTATTCATAAAGAAGTTTTAGAACGAAATGAGGTCTTTAAGTCAGCGCCTTATAGTGGTTTTGTAAATCCTGAGCTAGTAACCGAAACAGATGAGAATGGTGAAATTACCACTATCAAGGTAACCAAGCCTGAAAGCTTTTGCT
>DATFJA010000168.1:0-3040 GCA_035269545.1 Salegentibacter sp. | reverse complement strand
GGCATCAATGCGCTTAGCAATATCACGGGCTACTATTAATAATTCTTCCCCGGATTTAGCATAAAATTGCTCATCGGTTCTTAGAAAATGTATGAAATCCTCGAAACTGCCATCAAATTCTACCTCAGCAATTATTTTTTTCATTTCTGAATTAATCCGCGCTACTTCCTCTAAACCAATTTGATGAATTTCTTCTGCTGTCAAATCTAAAGTAGTATAGTAATCCAGCCTGTTTTGATAATATTCCCGTCCATTTGGAATTTCTGAAACTCCTAAACTTTTTCGAGTATTTGGCAGGTATTCGGTTTCGAAAAATGTTTTAATCCTTTTAAACTGCGGAATCACATTATTGGCAATCGCATTTTCAGCCGCTAATAAAACAGAGTCCTTTTGTGTTCCAGAAAGTGTTTTTGGAAGGTTTTCGAAAGGTTCATAAAAATAACTTTCTTTTGGATCTTCCAAAATCTGGTCATTATACGTAGATTCATAACCTTCAAAAATTACACGGGGCTGAGTATTTCCTTTCTTTAAACCTTTACGCAACAGAGCGAAATGCTGATCTACATAAGTAGGAATTGCATTTAATTTATTCAAATAAGCTTTCACCTGCTCATAATTATTTAAATCTCTAACCTGGTAAGCTAGGCTTAAATGAAATCCCGAATCTGAAAGCAACGGGTTTAAATAAGCTTCGTATTTATAGCGATCTAGGGTTTCCTGGAGTTTGAATTTTAGCATTTCCAGAGAAATCTGTTCGGTTTCGCTTAAAGAATCGGCCTTTAAATTCTGGAGTTGCTCCAACTGTTTTTTAGCAAATTCTGATTCTTTTTTGTAATAATTCTCGGTATATAATCCCAAAGGAAATTCTTCGCGATCGTAAGCTTTGTAATCTTCTATTTTACTTATGATGGAGTCTAATTTTTCTGAAGCTTCCTGTGCAGTTAAAAAAGAGATACATAAAAAAGCGAGGGCAATGCTGAAAAGTTTTTTCATAAAAAAGTAGAATTTTCAATAAAGATAAGGTTTCTAAAGAAGTTTATATGGAATTTGGTTTGCCACGAATACACGAATATTTTTTATTTAGTAAGATCCTCTCTTTAAATTTAAACTCAGTTTAAAATTGTATCTTGTTATGGATTTAAATTGATGTAAAAAATGCTTACAAAGAGTAAATTAAAGGAAGAAATTGAAAAACTGCCAGAGACATTTTCTATTGATGAGTTGGTAGAACGCTTGATCTTTATTGAAAAAGTAGAAAATGGTATAAGTCAGTCAGATAAAGGAGAGGTTATTTCTGAGGCCGAATTGGATAATGAAATTGAAAAATGGTTCAAATAAACTGGACTTTTCAAGCACAATCTGACTTAAAAAGTATTGGGGAATTTATTAAAGGATTCTAAAAAGTATGCTCGATTACAAATCATTAAACTCAGGAACCGAACAAAATTTCTTCACACTCAAATCTATTCAGGTAAATCGGTTCCCGAAATAAATCATCCTAACATTAGAGTGTTAATTGAAGGGAATTACCGAATTATATATAAAATTTTGAATAACCAAAGAGTGGACATCCTTACTGTTCATCACTCAGCCAGAAATTTAAAGGCAGAAAATCTGTAAATTTATTTCAAATCCCCCATCACTAATTCCCTAAAATCCTATTCCCAAGCTGTGATAATAATTCCTTTGCGTCCCCGCGTGTTTTTTCAGTTTCTATGGCTTTAATTTCGCCTTTTTTCTCGATCAGTTTATAGCTAAAAGCAAAGTCGGCATCTACTCTGGCTATTGGGCTTAATGTTCCAAAACGAAGATCATTAAAATAAAGCTCTCCTTCTTTTTCTGAAATGGTATACCAACCTTCTGAAATATCGATAAGCCGTTTTACGTTTCGTTTTTCGATCCAATCTCCCAGCAATTGATGGTTTTTAGGATGTGCTACAAACTCTATTGGTTGTGTATCAAAAATTGAATAGTTCCCAATTAAATATGCATCATCAACCTCCACATTAGCCGACCATAAAACAGCATTTAGCGGAGACGGTTTGGTTTCAATTTTATAATAAGCAATATCCTGGTCTTCTAAAGCTTCAGTAAACTTATCAAACGTGTAGAGCTTTAGTGCCGGGGTAATAACCAATAAATAAATGCTACTTACTAGGAGACCAAGATTATTTAGTTTTCTCCTTTTTTTAGTTCCTCTTTTTTGTCGCATCGCCAGTATTAAGAATACCAAAAATGGCAGAGTGTATAATGGGTCTATCACAAAAATATTCTTATAGGCTAAACGCACTTCTAAAGGCCAGAATAACTGTGTGCCCCAGGTTGTATGAGAATCCAGCAGCGGATGCGTAAAAAAGCCCCAAAACATCAACCAGGACCAATTTTGCCAGGTTGCGATAGATTTCTTTTCAATCTTTGAAATTAGCCAACCAAAAATGGGAGCAAAAAGTATAGAAAATGCAATGGAGTGTGTAAAGCCGCGGTGAATTTCAATAGCGGTAATAGTATCGGTAAAAGCGCTTGCAAAAGTATCCAGGTCGGGAATTGTGCCTGCAATGGCTCCATAAAGCATCGCTTTATTCCCCACTTTTTTGCCGAGAACCGCTTCACCAACGGCCGCGCCCAGTACTATTTGTGTTAGTGAATCCATTTATGACTTTCTTTCTTTACCGATTTGTAATTTCTACTTTTCGAAAAGAAAAGTTAGATAGTAATATAGTTTTTAATCACGTCATCCTGAACTTGTTTCAGGATCTAATACGTTGATAAGATCATGTTAGAAGCTGAAACAAGTTCAGCTTGACGAAAATAAGACATTTCATATAATCTCAACTAAAGCTTAGAAAAGTTTCCAAAACCTTTAATTCTAGCATTTAATCGTCTACAATTTCCATTTTACGAAGCAGGAATGACGCATTCATATTCTGGCAAATTCCGTCCTTGAATTTATAGTCAAAATGTAACTCATCATTGATAATTTCGGCATCAAAATAATGATTTTTCACCTGACTTAATTCCGAAGTAATTTCGCATAAACTCA
>DATFJA010000167.1:0-2029 GCA_035269545.1 Salegentibacter sp. | reverse complement strand
GTTATAAACACAACCCTACAAAAGCACCGAAAAGAAAAATATTTCGAGATCATTAATGAAAATCTTTCTGAAGATCCTGAAATAGAAATTGATGATGAGAAAATTACAACCGATTTTCTATTAGAAAGCATTCAGGAATTGCCGGAGCGTTACCGGCAAGTTTTCAATCTCTATGCGCTAGACGGATTTTCACATAAAGAGATTGCAGAAATGCTGAATATAAGTGTGGGAAGTTCAAAATCTAATCTGGCCCGTGCCAGGCATATTTTGAAGTCTAGAATAGAAAACCATCTCAACGACAATAAGGTGCAATCGCTATGAAAGAAAGAAAAAACATAGACCGGTTATACCAGGAAAAGTTTAGGGATTTTACCCCCGAACCACGTCCTGAGTTATGGGCTAATATTGCCGGTAAATTGAAGGAGAAAGATCGAAAAAAGCCTTTCATCATTCCGTTATGGATAAAACTTGGTGGAGTTGCTGCAGTTTTAGCGCTGGTTCTTGGCGGCTATTTCTTTAGCCAAAATAATTTTACAGAGACCCAAGTTGTTTTTGAAGTGGAAGAAAGTGCAAAACCTCGAATAAATTTGCCAGAAATCAATAAAAACGAACAGTTTACCAATGCTTCAGAAATATTGAAAAATAATATTGACGAAACTATTTATTCAACTTCTAAAGATTCAAAAAGCTCATCATCAAATAATAATTCAGCTTTAGCTTCTCAAGATACTAATGTTGAATCTGGAAAAACCCAAATCTCTTCGACTGGAAAGGAAATCAATACGGGTGGATCTAAGAATGAGTCAGGGAAACAAAATTCAGCTATAGCAGAAGTAGATCATCAAAATTCCGAAGAAAAAAATATTGAACACCAGAATTTCATCAATCCAAATTCAAAAAACGAGCGGCAGGAACCTGAAGCTATTGCTAAAAATGAAGCGAATAAGACTGAAATAGAAGAACAATTTTCGATTAAAGACAGTCTGGAAGTAGCCCAGCAACTGGCACAGATCGAAAAAGATAAAAACCTGGAAAAAGAAGAGGAAGAAGAAAATCTTATTGCAGAAACTTCAAAAAAGAAACTGCGTTTAAGCACTTTTGCTGCTCCTGTTTTTTATGACAATATTGGAAATGGAAGCGCCATAGCGCCACAATTTGCAGACAATAGCACCAACTCGGAAGTTAGTATGGCTTATGGAATGAATTTAGCCTATGCTATTTCAGATAAAATCAAGATTAGGAGTGGGATTTCTAAGGTATCTATGAGTTACGATGTAGAAGATATTATGTTTTCGGCCACCGTAAATCCTAATAGTATTAGCTCCATAAATTATGAGTCAGATAATGTTCAATTAGACAGTGCGCCCACGGGACTTCCTGGCAGTGAGCTTGGAAATAGCGACGGAAGTAATTTCTCTGGTAACAACATGGCCCTGCCCGGCGAAATCAATCAACAGTTTGGGTTTATTGAAGTTCCGCTGGAAATTGAATATAATCTTGTAGATCGTAAAATTGGTATTAACCTAATTGCCGGTGGAAGTAGCTTGTTTCTAGATGAAAATAGTATCAAGGTAAATACCAATAATCAAAACACCAGAATTGGCGAAGCAAACAATATTAATAAAGTTAGTTTCAGCACCAATGTTGGAGTGGGATTAGATTACAAACTTACCGATAGTTTCCAGTTGAATTTAGAACCAATATTTAAATATCAACTAGATACTTTTGATGATGCTCCAGGCGTACGCCCATTTTATTTTGGCGTGTATTCCGGAATAAGTTTTAATTTTTAGCACTTATGAAAGGAGTAGAATCCTTCAGAAGTTTTATTTTGAATGATTTTTTTGCTCCAAATCTTTAGTAAGCTCTTCAAAAATCACCTGGCGCGTTTGATTTCTTAAATTTTTTCTATCGGCAGTTTGTATTTCTTTTGTAGTAATAAATTCATGAATTTTCACGCGAAGTTTCCCGGGCGCTCCGGAAACGAATTTATAAGAAAAGCGCTTTTTATTATCGTAAAAAGTAATAG
>DATFJA010000166.1:0-15723 GCA_035269545.1 Salegentibacter sp. | reverse complement strand
CGAATCCACAATTAATGAAATCTTATGAGATGGAAAATCCATACGGACTGGGCGTGAAAGACGATTGGTTGTTTGTTTGCGATGGTACCGCCGGTTTAAAAATATATGATACAAAAAATACCCCCAACCTGGAACTAACAGATCACTTTCAGGACATTAACACCTATGACGTCATACCTTTAGAGGAAGTGCTCTTAATGGTTGGGGATAATACACTTTTCCAATATACTTATAAGGGTAATGAGATCAATTTACTAAGTTCTTTTAGCCTCAATTGATTTTATTTTGTTTGGTTTTTTAAGGATGCCCCGCAAGATCGCGGGGCTTTTTTATAAATTTCAGATAAAATAATTTTTATTCGCGAAGTCTTGAATGCGGCTGTTTTACAAGGTATTTGTAGTTGTTTTGTAAAATCATGTAGGCTGTTAAAAAAAAATTGATATACTTTTGCAGCTAGAAAAATAGAGTTATGGCAAAGAATTTAGTGATTGTAGAGTCCCCTGCCAAGGCAAAAACCATCGAGAAATTTTTAGGAAAAGATTATAAGGTAGCGTCCAGTTTTGGACACATAGCCGACTTGCCTACAAAAGAATTAGGTGTAGATACTGATGGCGATTTTAAACCAAAATATATAGTTTCTAAAGACAAGAAAGATGTAGTTAGAAAACTAAAAGGTTTCGCCAAAGATGCAGAAATGGTTTGGTTGGCAAGTGATGAAGACCGGGAGGGAGAAGCTATTGCCTGGCACCTTGCAGAGGAGCTTAATCTTAAAGATGAGAAAACAAAAAGAATTGTTTTTCACGAGATCACTAAATCGGCTATTCTTAAAGCAATTGATAATCCAAGAGGAATTAATTATAACCTGGTAAATGCCCAACAAGCGCGTAGGGTTTTAGACAGGTTGGTAGGATACGAACTTTCACCGGTTTTATGGCGAAAAGTTAAAGGGGGTCTTTCTGCCGGGAGAGTGCAATCTGTTTCAGTGAGGCTTATTGTAGAAAGAGAGCGAGAAATTCAAAATTTTACAGCAGAAGCTTCATTTAGAATAGATGCCGAATTTACTACGGAAGACGGTAAATCTTTTAAAGCTAAAATTCCGAAGAACTTCGATTCCAAAAAAGAAGCTGAAGCATTTCTTCAGCAAAACCTGGGGTCAGATTTTAAAGTAGCAGAACTTACTACCAAGCCTGCCAAAAAATCACCGGCACCACCATTTACCACTTCTACTTTACAACAGGAAGCTGCCAGGAAGTTGTATTTTTCAGTAAGTAAAACCATGACTATGGCGCAACGTTTATACGAAGCCGGTCATATTACTTATATGAGAACAGATTCGGTAAATCTTTCAGAAGATGCTAGAAAAGGAGCTAAAGAAGAAATTTTAAAAGCTTACGGAGATAAATACGCCAAATCAAGGCAGTTTAAAGGAAAAACCAAGGGCGCACAAGAAGCTCACGAGGCGATCAGGCCAACTAATTTTGCCAACCATTCGGTAAGAGCAGATCGTGACGAACAGCGCTTATACGAGTTGATCTGGAAGCGAGCTATCGCTTCCCAAATGAGTGAAGCGCAATTAGAGCGTACCAACGTGAAAATAGAAGCTTCTAAACACGATAAGCAGTTTACTGCAAATGGAGAAGTTTTGAAATTTGATGGTTTTCTAAAAGTTTATTTAGAAAGTACTGATGATGATGAAGATGCAGAAGAGCAAAACGGGATGTTACCTGCTTTAAAGGAGAACCAGCCGCTTAACAATAAATATATTACCGCAACCGAACGATTTACCAGGCCACCTTATAGGTATACCGAAGCTTCTTTGGTGAAGAAACTGGAAGAATTGGGAATTGGACGTCCTTCTACATACGCGCCTACAATCTCTACCATTCAGAATAGAAATTATATAGAAAAAGGATCGGTTGATGGTACAGAACGCGAGTATTTGCAATTTGTATTGAAAGGATCAGACATCAGAGAGAATAAGTTAACTGAAACCGTTGGAAGTGATAAAGGGAAATTAGTGCCAACTGCCGTAGGAATGGTAGTGAACGATTTTCTGGTAAATCATTTTTCAAACATTCTTGATTATAATTTCACCGCCAGAGTAGAGCAGAGTTTTGATGATATCGCGGAAGGTAATGAAGAGTGGACGCATATGATGAAAGAATTCTATGAAGACTTTCATCCGCAGGTTGAAGATGTAGCCAAAAATGCCGAGCGGGAAGTAGGAGAAAGAATTTTAGGTGAAGATCCGGAAACCGGTAAACCTGTAAGTGTTCGTCTAGGGAAATTTGGGCCTATGGTTCAAATTGGTTCGGTAGAAGATGATGAAAAACCAAAATTCGCCAGTCTTGGTCCAGACCAAACTTTAGATTCGGTGACTTACGAAGAAGCGATGGATCTTTTTCAGCTTCCGAAGGAATTAGGAGAGTATAAGGATGAAAAAGTTGAGGTAAATAATGGCCGTTTTGGTCCTTATGTGAAATTTGGTAAGAAATATGTTTCTCTTGAAAAAGGAGAAGACCCATTAAACGTAGATTTTGAACGTGCAATGGAGTTGATAAAAGAAAAGGAAAAGGCAGATGCCCCAATTCACCACTACGAAGATATGCCGGTACAAAAGGGTGTAGGTCGTTTTGGTCCTTTTCTAAAATGGAATGGTATTTTCATTAACGTGAATAAGAAATACGATTTTGATAATCTCTCTATTGAAGATATTGAGACCCTCATTGAGGATAAAAAGCGTAAAGAGCGTGAAAAATTGATCCACAATTGGGAAGAAGAAGGAATTAGAGTTGAAAAGGCACGTTGGGGAAGATTTAATATCATAAAAGGCAAGACGAAAATTGAATTGCCAAAAACCACAGATGCCGAGAATTTAACTTTGCAGGAGGTGCAGGAGATTTTAGAAGAGAAATCTAAAAAGAAGAAAAAAACCACTAAAAAGAAAGCTCCGGCTAAAAAGAAAACGGCAGCTAAGAAAAGTACTGCGAAAAAGAAAACCACTACCAAAAAGAAGAAATAATATATGGATTTAGATTTTCTGAGTCCCCTTTCTGAAGATTTGCTAAGAGAAATTGCCGGTTTTGGTGAGCATTCTCTGGGTAATTCAGTTAAGAAACATACTATTGCTCAAGGTTTGCCAGACCTGGAAGGTGTGCAAATGGCCATTGTTGGTATTAAAGAAAACCGCCTTGGTGAAGAAATAGACTTTTTTGATTTTGTAGATGTGAGAAAGGCTTTTTATAGTTTATTCCCTGGAAACTGGCATGTTAATATTGCCGATCTTGGGGATATTGAAAAAGGAGAAACCGTAGAAGACACCTATTATGCGGTGCAGACTTTAGTGGCTCAATTAGTTAAAAAAGATGTGATTCCGGTGCTTCTGGGCGGAAGTCAGGATTTGGTTTACGCACAGTACAGGGCTTACGATACTTTAGATCAAATGGTAAACCTTGTAAATATAGATAGCCGTTTTGATCTGGGAGATGCTGAAACCCCGATTAGCAACAGGTCTTATATTAGCAAGATAGTGGTGAATCAGCCTTATAATTTATTTAATTACTCAAATATTGGCTATCAAACTTATTTTAACTCGCAAGACGAAATAGAGCTGATGGAGCGTCTGTTTTTTGATGCGTATCGTTTAGGCGAGGTAAGTAATAATTTCAAATTGGTAGAACCGGTAATGCGTGATGCAAATATGGTGGCTATAGATTTAGCTGCCGTAAGTGCGCCTTCTTCCGGCTCAAGAGATATTGCCTCCCCAAACGGATTTGACGGTAAAGAAATTTGCGCACTTGCTCGCTACGCCGGGATTAGCGATAAAGTGAGTTCCTTTGGAATTTATGAATATGATAACCTTAAATTCGGAAATTTAGGAGCAATGCTAATGGCGCAAATGATATGGTATTTTGCTGAAGGAATAAATTACCGTACCAATGAAAATACTATTTCAGCAAAAAAAGAGTTTATAAAGTACCAGGTGCCTATAGATGATGAGGTATTAGTGTTCTATAAAAGTCCTGTTAGCGGAAGGTGGTGGATAGAAATCCCTTTTCTTGCTCACGTAGATACTAAACTCAAAAGAAGTACGTTATTACCTTGCAGCGAGGAAGATTATTTAGAAGCCTGCAACCAGGTAATTCCTGAAAGATGGTACAAAGCAAAAAGAAAAAACGAAGTTTAAAATAAATTCATGCATTAATTTGATTTACTGTATTTTTACCCAAATTATTGTTTTTTAAAAAATAATTAGATAGGTTTACTGCCGTAAATTGAGATGTCTTAACCTAAGAAATACTATGAAGAAATTTATTTCGCTAATAGCTGTTCTAGCCTTGCTTTCAAGCTGTGGGCGTGGAGATCGCGGGCAGCTGGTTGGTGCGAAAGGGGAGAAGTGGAATCCGGAGAAACCTTTAGGGATGACATTAATTCCTGGAGGTGCTTTTATTATGGGTAAGTCTGACGATGATATCGCAGGCCAACGTAATGCACCCCCAAAAACGGTGACAGTACGTTCTTTTTATATGGACGAGACTGAAATTACAAATGCCGAATACCGCCAGTTTGTTGACTATGTGAAAGATTCTATTGTTAGGACCGAATTGGCTATTATGGCCGAAAATATGGGTGAAGCTGATGGTTCTGGGGGAATTGGTGATTATGCGTTCTTAGATGCAGATGAAGCCAATATGACTCCTTATGAAGAGTATATGCTGAATACTTATGGCCAGGGTGGTCCTTCTGATACTTACGAAAATCGTCGTCTAAACAAGGATATAGATATTATCTGGGATACAGAAGATTATCCAGATGTATATTACGCCGAAGTAATGGATATGATGCACATTCCAATGGACGAAGTGTACAATGGACAAAGAACCATTGATGTTGATAAATTGAAATTTACCTATTCCTGGATGGATGTTCAGAATGCTGCCAGAGAACAGGGAGATAGAAGTAATTTTATAAAAAGAGAAGAAATCCCGGTTTATCCAGATACTACTGTTTGGATAAGGGATTTTAACTATTCTTATAACGAGCCTATGCATAACGATTATTTTTGGCATAGTGCGTTTGATGATTATCCCGTTGTAGGTGTAACCTGGAAACAAGCAAGAGCCTTTGCGCAATGGAGAACCTTATATCATAATTACTACCGAAGAGAAAAAGGAGATCATAATGTACCTTCTTACCGTTTGCCAACCGAGGGCGAATGGGAATATGCCGCTCGTGGCGGTTTAGAAGGAGCTACTTACCCATGGGGTGGTCCTTACGCTAAAAACGACAGGGGATGCTTTATGGCTAATTTTAAACCTTTGAGAGGGGATTATGCAGCAGATCAGGCTTTGTACACTGTAGAAGCGAAATCTTACGATCCCAACGATTATGGTTTATATAATATGGCTGGTAATGTAGGAGAATGGGTGAATTCTTCTTACGATCCAGCTTCTTACGAGTATATGTCTTCAATGAATCCTACCGTAAATAATCCTGAAGATATGAGAAAAGTAGTTCGTGGAGGTTCCTGGAAGGATGTTGCTTATTTCCTTCAGGTAAGCTCAAGAGATTACGAATATGCAGATTCTGCAAGAAGCTATATTGGCTTTAGAACAGTTCAGGACTACCTCGGCACAGATGTTACCCTAAATCAACCTAACAGATAATTAACAACCTATTTAACCCGTAGAAAATCTAAATCTATTTTATTATTATGGCAAAATCAAATTCAACTAAGAGAATAACTAACATGGTGTACGGTTTAGGTGCATCAGTTGTAATATTAGGTGCATTATTTAAAATTATGCACTGGCCTTTTGCTAACCCTATGCTTATTGCAGGTCTTGTAGTAGAGGCTTTTGTATTTGCATATTCAGCTTTTGAACCTACAGACGATGATCTTGACTGGTCTTTAGTTTATCCTGAATTAGCCGGTGGGCAGGGAAGTCGCCGTAGTGCTACTGTAATCGAGGAGGACAAAGAAACTCAGGGCCAACTTTCTAAGAAATTAGATGAAATGCTTAAGGAGGCAAAAGTAGATGTAAACTTGATGAATAGCCTGGGAGAAAGCATTCGTAACTTCGAAGGTGCTGCAAAAGGGATTGCGCCAAGTGTAGATGCAATGGCTTCACAGAAAAAATACAGTGAAGAACTTACCACTGCAGCAACCCAAATGGAAACTTTAAATAACATTTATAAGGCTCAGGTAGAATCGGCTTCTAAACAGGCAGAGATCAACCAGGAGGTTGCAGAGAATGCCGGTAGATTAAACCAGGAAATGGGATCACTAGCAGCTAACCTTTCATCTTTAAATGGTGTATATGGTGGTATGCTTACAGCAATGAACGGTAAGCCAAGCATGGCAACTAATTAGTAAATGCGTTATCAGAAAATCTAAATTATTAAAGAACAAAACTAATTAGCACATGGCGTCTGGATCACAATCACCAAGACAGAAGATGATTAACCTGATGTATTTAGTATTCATCGCAATGATGGCACTAAATATGTCTAAGGAAGTATTGACAGCCTTTGGTCAAATGAATGAAGACCTGGAGGAATCTAACGCTACTACATCTCAACGAAATGAAATGGCAATGGCTGGTTTGGCCGCTAAAGCCGATGAACAACCTGCAAAATATGAAGAACTGGAAGCTAAAGCTGAAAAAATCAGTTCACTTTCAGATAATCTATATAATAGGATTGCCGATCTGAAAGATACATTATTATCAGATTTTGAGGAGGACGAAAAGACCAACTACGAAACAATGGATCGTGCAGATAAACTTAATAATATGTTTTTTGCGAGTGGAAGAGTAACTCCAAGAGGCGAAGAGTTTGTGTCGGCCATAGATAATTACAGAAAAGAAGTACTGAGTATTCTAGGAAACGATTTTCCTCAGATTAGAAGTAAAGTAGCTAAAGATTTTTCTACTGAAGAAGTTACTAACAATGAAAATGTAACTAAGCCCTGGTTAATGTATAATTATCAGGGATTCCCTTTAATTGCTTCATTAACAAAGTTGACACAAATTCAATCTGATATTAGAGGAACAGAGAATGATATTTTATCTTCTATGTTGGAAGGGCAATTGCAAAGTGATGTTTCATTAACAAATTATCAGGCCATTGTAGTACCTGAAAAAACTGCATTTTTTAGCGGTGAGAATTTTAAAGGTAAAGTGGTTTTAGGACGTGTGGATCCTACTTTAAAATTTGAGAATGTTGTTATAAATGGAAATGAAGTTGAAAGTACTCAAGCTGGTCAGGTAATGTTAGATTTTCCTGCCGGAAATGTAGGAGAGAAAGAGATTAATGGAGAACTTCAATTTAAAGAAGGAGATTCCATTGTTAGAATTCCAATTAATAGTTCTTACGCAGTAATTCCTAAACCTAATTCAGCTGTTATTTCGGCTGATAAAATGAATGTTCTTTATCGTGGGGTTCAAAACCCAATGACGATTTCCATTCCTGGTGTTGGTAGTATTAGTGCTCAGGCTCCGGGGTTACGATCTTCAGGTGGTGCAGGTAATTATGTAATGAACGTTACAAACTTGCAGGCTAGGGAAGTTGCTATTAATGTAAGTGGTAAACTTCCGGGTGGAGAAACTGTTTCAGATAGTAAAACCTTTAGAATAAAAGATATTCCAACACCGGTAGGAACAGTGAGAGGTGAAGACGGTACGGTTAAAATGCAGCGTAATAGTTTAGAGATTTCTACTATTAGTGCAAACCTTCCAGACTTTGACTTTAACCTTGATCTTAATGTTTCAGGATTTAGTTTCAAAGTTATGGGTCAACCTACTATAAGGGTTAATGGAAATAAATTAGATAGCAGTGCAAAAGCAGCTCTAAGAAGAGCTGGTAGAGGCGAAACTGTACAGATTTTCGATATTCAGGCCGGGATCGCTGGTAACTCAAGTTACAAGCTTAAAAAGGTCTCTCCTGTTATTGTCGAGTTGACAAACTAATAAAATTTAGAAGATGAGTTGGAGAGGATTTTTATTGAATACTTTGGTGTTTCTGCTTACAATAGCATCTTACGGACAGGCGAATATTTTAAATGCCGATAGTCCTGAAGAGATTGGTAAGAAAACTGAAGCCCAAATTCAAAGTGACATTAACGATAAGCCACTTGAATATGGATACATTGAAGATCGTGATGTATTATGGTCTAAAAACATATGGGAGAAAATTGATCTTGATGAAAGAGTGAATTTCCCATTGTATTATCCCATAGATACCAACAATATAGGGAATAACCGTCGCGCACTGTATGATGTGTTGGTTTCAGCTATTAAAGATGGTAAGATTAAAAATATTTATGCCGATTCTTATTTTACCGAAAAGCGTACTTTAAAAGATATCCAGGCCACTATATCTAAAGTTGATACCACAGATCTTGGTATCGAGCAATACAACGCTGGAGAAGAAGTGGATGACCAATTTATTGATCGAAGAGATCTTGGTGCTGCTGACATAGCCGAATATCATATTCGCGGAATGTGGTATTTTGATAAACGCCAGGCCGAGATGAAATATCGTCTTCTGGGTATCGCACCCGTAGCTCCAGATGTTAACTTTATAGATTCAGGTCAAACTGATCTTGTTGAGCTTTTTTGGATCTGGTTTCCTGATGCAAGAGAGGTTTTACATGAAAACAAAGCTTTTACTGGCAGTAGCTCTGCGCAAACTGTCACTTTTGATCAATTGCTGAATTCGAGAAGATTTGATGCAATGATCTATAAAGAAGATAACGTTTATGGAGATCGTGAAGTAGATGAATATATCGTAGATAATGCATTTATGGAGCTTCTTGAAGCTCAACGCATAAAAGAACAAATAAGAAACTTTGAACTGGATATGTGGAATTACTAATTCCGAGATTTTAAAGAATATTATAAAGAAAAGCGTTCCATTAGGAGCGCTTTTTTATTTTGATGTTGTAGCAAAATTTTTAAATCTAAACACCCGGCAATTTCCTTTACATCACCTTGGAAATGTGTAATTAGCTTTAATTTTTTATTTTTGGTGTATGTTAGATTATATAGTAGTTGGATTGGGTTTGAGTGGAATCGCAATAAGCCGCGGTCTTGAGAAGAGGAATAAGCAATTTGTGGTTTTTGAAGATAATTCTCAAAAATCTTCCCTTGTTGCCGGTGGATTGTTCAATCCGGTAATTCTTAAGCGTTTTACGCTAGCCTGGAATGCAAATGAGCATATGAAGTTCTCCATTCCGTTTTACAAGGAGATGGAAGCTAAACTGCAAGCTAAGATCGTTTATTCAATAGATATCTATAGAAAATTCTTTTCTGCTGAAGAGCAAAATAACTGGTTTGAAGCGGCAGATAAACCTTTACTTTCCGAATATTTAGATACCGATCTGGTTAAAAATATTAATCCTTGCATTCCTTCGGAATACTCATTTGGAAGGGTTCGTCAAACCGGGGTTATTGATACAGATGTTTTAATAAGTGAATATCGGAATTATTTAAAGAATGAGGACAAAATCAAATTTGAAAGATTCGATTACAGCGACCTTCAAATTAATGAAGATTCGATAAGCTATAAAGGTATTTCAGCAAAGCAAGTTATCTTTTGCGAAGGTTTTGGAATGCAGCATAATCCTTTCTTTAATTATCTTCCGCTACGCGGAAATAAAGGGGAATATCTCACTATTTATTCGGAAGAATTGCAGCTTGAGGAAGCCGTAAAATCCTCGGTTTTTATTATTCCGTTAGGGAATAATTTATATAAAGTTGGTGCGACCTACAATAACCAGGATAAAGACCCGAATCCGAGTGAAGAGGCGCGGGAAGAACTGGAAAAGAAAGTAGCAAAACTTATTAGCTGCAAGTTCGAGGTTTTAGATCAATCGGCGGGCATCAGGCCTGCCAGTAAGGATAGAAAACCGATGCTGGGGAGACATCCGAAACATAACAATCTCTATTGTTGTAATGGTTTTGGAAGTAGAGGTGTGCTTATTTCACCAATGGTTTCAGAACAATTAATCGAATTTGCTGAAAACGATATTCAGCTTCCGCCTGAAATAGATATACAAAGATTCAGTAAACTATCTCCGAACAAGTAGACGAGGCATTCATAGGAGTAATATTTTTAATTTCGAGACGAGCCTCGGAGCATTCAAATTCGGTTATCGAGTAAAAAACATTACCCTGCCTATTTCTTACCTGCATTAGGTTTATAGTGTAGAAAGAAGTTGATCCAAATATTTCGTGATAATCTAATAATTAATGGCATAAAAACCACCAGGGTTCCTATAATTATCCAAAATGAGGTCATTAAACCACCGCCAAAGAAAAAGTAGGCAATTACAAAAGCAGCAACAGCAAAAGCAATTCCTACGGCATAACTAACATACATGGCTCCAAAAAAGAATGAAGGTTCTATTTTATATTTAGTTCCGCAGTTAGAACAATACTCGTGCATATCAAAAATACGGTTCAATTTATAAGGGTTACTTTCTTTATACATGCTCTCTTCATGACACACAGGGCAAGTTCCTGTAAGGATACTGTAAAGTTTACTTCCTTTTAAAAAATTCATAATTGGTTTTCAGGGAGTTATAAGTTTTGTGAGACTGTAAATCGAGGGTGAACTTATTTTTTTCACATTGTAAATTTAGGCATATTTGCAAAAATAAAATATACAAATGCTTAATATTCATAACCTCTCTGTTTCTTTTGGCGGAGAATATCTTTTTGAAGAATTAACCTTTAGACTTGGCGCCGGTGATCGCGTAGGACTAATTGGAAAGAATGGTGCCGGTAAATCTACGATGCTTAAGGTGCTTGCCAGAGAGCAAGAGTATGATGAAGGTCAGATTGCGAGAGATAAAGAACTGAATATTGGTTTTTTAAAACAGGATATTGATTTTGAACAGGGCCGAACTGTTTTAGAAGAAGCGCAACAGGCCTTTGAGGAAATAAAAAAACTTGAAAAGCAAATAGATGATATTAACCATCAATTAGCTACAAGAACCGATTATGAAAGTGAATCTTACACACAGCTTATACAAGACCTGAGTGAAATTACACATACCTACGAGATAATTGGTGGGTATAATTATGAAGGCGATACCGAGAAGGTATTGTTAGGTCTTGGTTTTCAGCGGGAGCAATTTGATAAACTCACCGAAACTTTCTCGGGAGGTTGGAGAATGAGAATAGAACTTGCAAAACTTTTACTTCAGAATAATGATATTCTTCTACTGGATGAGCCTACCAACCACCTGGATATTGAAAGTATTATCTGGTTGGAGAACTTCCTTAATAACTATTCGGGCTGCGTGGTTATTGTTTCTCACGATAAAATGTTTCTGGATAATGTGACCAATAGAACCATAGAAATTTCACTTGGGCAGATTTATGATTTCAATAAACCTTACTCAAAGTATCTTGTGCTTAGAGAGGAGTTAAGAGAACAACAACTCGCCGCCCAGAAGAATCAGCAAAAGGAAATTGAAACTACTGAAAAGCTTATTGAAAAATTCCGTGCAAAAGCTTCAAAAGCTTCCATGGCACAATCACTTATCAAAAAACTGGATAAGATAAATCGCATAGAGGTAGATGAAGATGATAATGCAGTGATGAATGTGAGTTTTCCGCTTTCAATACAACCGGGAAAGGTGGTTATAGAGGCTGAGAATATTGGAAAAGCCTATGGTAATAACCAGGTTCTAAAAGGAATTGATCTTTTAATAGAGCGAGGTAGTAAAATTGCCTTTGTAGGGCAAAACGGTCAGGGTAAAACCACGCTTGCCAAGATTATAATCAATGAAATTTCTTACGAAGGAAACTTGAAATTGGGTCATAACGTGCAGCTGGGTTATTTTGCCCAGAACCAGGCAGATTACCTGGAAGGTGAGAAAACCGTGCACGAAATTATGATTGATGCTGCCAACGAAAAGAACCGAAGCAAGGTTCGCGATATGTTGGGATCTTTTCTTTTTAGAGGGGATGAAGTTGATAAGAAGGTAAAAGTCCTTTCAGGTGGTGAAAGAAACAGGTTGGCGCTCTGTAAGCTAATGCTACAGCCCTTTAACGTGCTTATTATGGATGAGCCTACCAATCACCTGGATATTAAATCTAAAAACGTTCTTAAAGAAGCATTAAACAGGTTTGAAGGTACCCTTATTATTGTTTCCCACGATAGGGATTTCCTTCAGGGATTAACCAATAAGGTGTACGAATTCAAGGATACGAAAATCAAGGAATATCTGGGAGATATTAATTACTTCTTAGATCAGCGCAAGCTGGAAGATATGAGAAGTGTAGAGAAAAAGGAAAAAGCGGCAAAAGTTCAAAAAGATACTGCCGGCTCTAATAATAAAAAAGCCTACAAAGACCAGAAGAAGGTAAAATCTTTAAAGAATAAACTTAGTAATACTGAATCTAAAATCACTAAGCTTGAGAAAGATCTGGAAGCACGGGATATGGAATTAGCAACAAGTTATGATGAAGTTGTGGCAAAACCAGGGTACTTGGATAAATATAAAACCAAAAAGAAAGAGTTGAATTCTTTGATGCAGGAATGGGAAGATATTCAGGAGCGTCTGGATGGCTTGGAATAATTCTTTTATAAAATTTTCATTCTAGATTAAACCAAATAGCCAAATAGGTGTCCTACAAGCATGGATAAACGCAAAATCATTCTTTCTGTTCTTGGAGTGTTAATTATTGTTTTAGCGACTTTTGGCGCAAAAGCAATAATTGATAGTAATGTTAAGGAGGTGCCGGAAAACACCAAAGTTGTAAAAAATGTATTTGTTGAAAAAGTAGAGAACCGGAAGGTTCCTATAGTTGTTCCTGCTAACGGGAATGTAACCGCCCTTAAAAAACTGGAGCTTTTCTCTGAAGTACAGGGCATTTTTCAGCGAAGCAGTAAAGATTTTAGACCCGGCCAACGTTATAGTCGGGGGCAGGTGCTTTTAAGTATTAATTCGGAAGAATACGCAGCAAGTGTGCGTTCGGCTAAAAGTGAACTATTTAATAATATCACTTCAATTATGCCAGATCTTCGATTAGACTATCCAGATTCGTTTCAGAAATGGCAAGATTACCTGAATAATTTCGATGTAAACAGTACTGTAAAACCACTACCCGAGGCAGATTCAGATAAAGAGAAATATTTTATCACCGGCCGCGGGATCCAATCGGCTTATTACGAGATTAAAAACCTGGAAGAACGCCTGCGGAAATTCAATATTATAGCACCATTTGATGGAGTTTTAACTGAAGCTGCTGTAAATCCCGGGACCTTAGTAAGGCCGGGACAGAAACTTGGGGAATTCATAGACCCTTCGGTTTATGAGCTTGAAGTTGCGGTAGCTAAAAAGTTCTCAGATCTATTAAGAATTGGGGAAGATGTTGCGCTGCAGGATCTTGATGGCAATCAAAATTACACAGGTAAGGTAAGCCGAATAAACGCAAGAGTAGACCGCGCTTCGCAAACTATCCAGGTTTTTATAAGAATTGAGGATCCTGATATTAGAGAAGGAATGTACCTGGAAGCTCAATTAGATGCCCGGGATGAAGAAAATGCGATAGAAATTGCCAGAGAATTGCTGGTAGATCGCTCTAAAGTTTATGTGGTGAGAGATAGCACCCTGGTTTTAGAAGAGATTAATCCTGTTTATTTTTCGAGCAATAAAGTGGTGATAAAAGGCCTGGAAGATGGTGATGAAATGATTTCGGCACCGGTGCCTGGCGCTTACCCGGGAATGAAAGTCCAGATCCAACAGAAAGGGGACACTGCTAAAGCCGAGAAATCTTGAGAAAGTTAATCAGTTATTTTATAAAATATGAGGTTGCTGTAAATGTAGTGATCCTCGCGTTTGCAATTTTTGGTATCGTAGGAGTTCTTAGTTTAAACTCTTCTTTCTTTCCTCTGGAGGACTCTCGTATTATTAATATCAATGTAAATTATCCAGGCTCAGCTCCCGAGGAAATTGAAGAGGGGATTATTCTAAAAATAGAAGATAACCTAAAGGGGCTTGTAGGGATAGACCGGGTAACATCAACAGCCCGGGAAAGCGGAGGTTCAATTACTGTGGAAATTGAACAGGACGAGAATATAGATGTGATGCTCACCGAGGTGAAAAACGCGGTAGATCGCGTGCCCACTTTTCCCGGTGGTATGGAACCACTTGTAGTTTCAAAACAAGAAAGGGTCAGGCCATCTATAAGCTTTGCTATAAGTGGCGAAGATGTGCCGCTGGTGACATTAAAACGCATTAGCGAACAAATTGAAAACGATCTAAGACAACTGGATGGTATTTCGCAAATTGAGATTTCAGGATTTCCTGAAGAAGAAATAGAAATAGCCGTTAGCCAGGACGATCTTTTAGCCTACAATCTTACTTTTGAAGAAGTTGCCAGAACAGTTGGTGCGACAAACATTTTAAGTACCGGTGGAACGATTAAAACCGAAGCCGAAGATTACCTGATAAGAGCAAATAGTAGAAGTTACTACGCTGATGCTTTAAATGATCTTGTGATACGCTCTTCTGCCACCGGGCAAACAACACGTTTAAGCGATATTGCTGAAGTTAGTGATCAATTTGGGGAGACCTCGAATTCATCCTATTTCAATGGAAATATCGCAGTAAATGTATCTATAAGTAATACCAATAATGAAGATCTTTTATCTGCAGCAAAGAAGGTAAAGGAGTATATAAAGGGTTACAACGAAAAAAGTAGCAACATACGATTAGATGTTGTTTCAGATTCATCTATTACTTTAAGTCAGCGAACTCGATTGCTTCTTGAAAATGCAGCAATGGGAATAGTTCTCGTATTACTTTTTTTATCGATCTTCCTTAATACCAGACTGGCATTCTGGGTGGCTTTTGGACTTCCAATAGCATTCCTTGGGATGTTTATATTTGCCGGGCAGTTTGGCGTAACTATAAACGTGCTTTCTTTATTCGGGATGATTATCGTAATAGGTATCCTGGTAGATGATGGGATCGTAATAGGGGAAAATATTTATCAGCATTATGAAATGGGAAAATCTCCCGTCCAGGCTGCTTTAGATGGCACTATGGAAGTAATTCCGCCTATTGTTTCTGCAATTCTAACTACGGTTTTAGCATTTTCCACCTTCCTGTTCTTAGACAGTAGAATTGGGGAGTTCTTTGGAGAGGTATCTACGGTGGTAATCTTGACATTGGTGGTTTCTTTAGTAGAAGCTCTAATAATTCTGCCGGCCCATATTGCTCATTCCAAGGCTTTGCAGGCAAGAAACCCCGAGGAAGATAAAAAGAAAAAAGGTTTAGCAAAGCTCTTCATTAAAATGCGGTTTGTAAATCGTGCCGGAGATAATGCAATGAGTTTTTTAAGAGATAAATTTTACAGCCCAATACTCAGATTTGTACTAAGACAGCAAATGCTTGCTTTGGGTATTTTGGTGGCGGTTTTAATCCTAACTGTTGGTGCGATAGGCGGAAACTGGATTAGGGTAACCTTATTCCCTAGTATTGCCAGTGATCGAGTAAGTATAAACCTTTTAATGGCCGAAGGTGTGAATCCAGAGCGAACAGATTCTATTATTTCTATGGTGGAAGATGCGGCCTGGCGGGTAAACGAAGATTTTAGTAAGCGGCAGAGTGGAGATAAAGATGTGGTTGAGAATATTATAAAACGAGTTGGTCCCGGAAACAACAAGGCCTCGTTGCAGGTAAATTTACTTCCGGGAGAAGAA
>DATFJA010000165.1:0-2321 GCA_035269545.1 Salegentibacter sp. | reverse complement strand
TTTGATAAAAGCCAGACAGCTATTCCAAACTGATTGCGCAGTTTTTGACATGCTTTGTTTTGTATTATTTTAGGTTAGTAGTGGTTTACAAGAAGTTAAAAAGATATAGGGGTCTTTCAACTTGAGTAGAGCAAATATGTGAACAAATTATCTAATAAAAAAACCTGTTTAGGGTTGAATTTTAAGAAAAATTTATGCATACTTAAATCCGCTTATGAAAGTACAAAACCTCATTCACTTTACCTGTTAAATTCAATATGAAAAGTCACGTATCTTATGTTAAAGTCCGCTATGCGGAAACCGATCAAATGGGAGTGGTGCACCACGGGAATTATGCGCAATACTTTGAAATAGCACGTCTGGAATGGCTTTCGTCATTAAGGGTTTCCTATAAGACTATGGAAGAGACCGGAGTGATGTTACCGGTTTACGAACTCAATACACAATTTTTAAAGCCTGCAGTTTTTGAAGACGAACTTGAAATTGAAGTGAAACTGAAAGAACTTCCATCGGTGAAAATTACTTTCGAGTATTTAATTTATAATCAAAATAAAGAGTTGCTCACCAAAGCTTTTACGACACTGGTTTTTATGGATGCTAAAACCAAAAGGCCTATAAGATGCCCGAAGTATATCTTGGATAAGCTGAAGTGATTTTTGCTTTCAAAAGAATCGTCTTTGCGAGCGGAGCGAAGTAATCTCTAAATATTTATCGGAATTTTACAGATTGCTTTTCCTAAATATCATTGCGATCGCAATGTCTAGAAAATTCAATCCTCTAATTTCTTAATCTCCACCTTATAGGTATTATCAAATTTTTCAAAAATAGCTTCCGCATCTTTTTTCCTGACAGAAATATAGATCTTGCAATCTAACTCCAGTTTTTGTTCAATAATATTGAGGTTGTTTTCCTTTATTAATCTCATCACGATATTCATTTCAGGATAATCGAAACTGATCTCGAAAAGTTCGTCTATGGTTCTCTTAACGATATTGGCTTCTTCCAGGGCCATTTGTGCTGCGGACTTATAAGCGTTTATAAGTCCGCCCACACCAAGTTTTACTCCACCAAAATACCTGACCACCACGATGAGTATATTGGTGACTTCAAAAGATTGGATTTGACCATAGATTGGCATGCCTGCAGAGTTCGAGGGTTCGCCATCATCATTGGCACGATATTGAAAATCGACTTCAGATTTTCCAAACTGCCAGGCATAGCACCAGTGCCGAGCTTTATGATGTTTTGCTTTTAATTCCTCTAAATGAATATTTGCTTCTTCTTCTGACTTAACCGGAAAAGCATAGCCAAAGAATTTTGAATTTCGATCTTTAAAAAGAACTTCGGGTGAGGCTTTCGTTATGGTTCTATAGATATCTTTCATTTAATCCAATCTTCTACTGACTGCTTGCAACCAGGATAATACTTATTATTGCCAGCACAATTCCTATCCAGTTTTTTCTTAGTAAAACTTCCTTAAAAAGTACAATTCCCAGAATTGTAGAAGCCAGCACAATCCCTACATGGTTTAAAGTGAAAATTACTGAATTTTCAAATCCCGGAGACCTTAGCGCCATCACCAAAAAATAGATCGAAAAATAATTGGGGATTCCCAAAGCAATTCCACCGAGAATGTTTTTTCCGGTGATTCTTAGTTTTCCTAAAAATGCCTGGCCAATTAAAATTGCAGTTCCAATAATTCCTGCGATTCCAAATATACTGGAAGAAAAAAGCCCAACATCGGTTTCGGAAACATAGAAATTTTCAAGGTAGTTTATTGTGGTGTCGATAATACCGCTTCCTATAAAAACCAATAATGGAAATATCAGATTTTCCTTTTTTATACTAATGCCTTTCCTTGTTTTGATCGAGCTTAAATAAACTGCAGCAAGGGCAAGAATGATCCCGGTTACTTTTAAAAATCCCAGGCTTTCATTATAAATAAATATGCCGAAGAAAACTGGAATGGCAACCGACATTTTTGTAGCTACGGATACTACTGAAAGTCCGCTACGCTGTGTCGTAATGGCAGCGAGATTGAATACGGTTATAAATAGTGCTCCCAGGAATACGGTGCCTAAAAACCAGGATTCCGAAGGGATTCTTACCAGATCGTCAATACTTTCAATATAACCGAAAAAGCCCACGATACAGGCGATAAAATAATTAACGATGATGGCCTGAAGGGTGTTTACTCCATATTTTTTGTATAATCTGAAAACCACAAAAATAACCGTGGAAGAAAGTATACTAAGCAGTAGATAGATCAAAATAACTCTTTTTTAGCAGTAAATAAATCGATCACATCTTCGCGAGTAGGT
>DATFJA010000164.1:0-20385 GCA_035269545.1 Salegentibacter sp. | reverse complement strand
CGGATAGTCGAGTCCTGCAGAAATTGAATAGGGCTCGGTGATTTGTCCGTCATCGGTTTGCATCAGCAAGGTTTTGCTACCGTGAATAATCCCTTCTTTTCCCAAAGCAGAAGTTGCGGCACTTTCACCGCTTTGTATCCCTTTTCCTGCAGCTTCCACCGCAATAATCCCAACTTCTGGATTGTCTAAATAATGATAATAAATTCCGGCTGCATTACTTCCGCCACCTACGCAGGCGACTACATAATCGGGATTTTCTCTATTTTCTTTTTCTTTCAACTGAACTTTAATTTCCTCAGAAATCACCGCCTGAAACCTTGCTACCATATCGGGATAGGGGTGCGGTCCAACTACAGAACCAATAATATAATGGGTGTCTATTGGATTATTAATCCAATCCCTAATCGCTTCGTTAGTGGCATCTTTTAAGGTTCGGCTACCTGATTTTGCCGGAACAATTTTGGCTCCCAGCATTTTCATCCTGGCCACGTTTGGCGCCTGCCGCTCAATGTCAATCTCCCCCATATAAACAATACACTCTATGCCCATAAGTGCACAAACCGTAGCGGTTGCAACACCGTGCTGGCCCGCACCGGTCTCAGCGATGATGCGGTCTTTACCAAGGCGTTTAGCCATTAGAATTTGCCCTACTGTGTTGTTAACCTTGTGGGCGCCGGTATGGCATAGGTCTTCACGTTTCAGGTAAATTTTTGTTCCGTATTTTTTACTGAATCTTTCAGCATAGTATAGCGGCGTGGGACGCCCTACATAATCACGCAACAAGTCTTTAAATTCTTTCTGAAAAGATTCCTCTTTCATAATATCAAGGTACTGCGAACGCAATTCCTCTACATTGGGATAGAGCATTTCGGGAATAAAAGCTCCGCCAAAATCGCCGTAATATCCTTTTTCGTTAGCCTGATAGCTCATTTTTATTTTTTTTATTTAATAGTGCCACGAATGCACTTGTTCTTTTTATTCAATTGGAAAACTTATGGTTTACGTCATCCTGAATTTATTTCAGGATCTAAGTTTTTAAAAACTTCAAATTCTTTTTTTTCGCCACGAATACACTAATTTCTATCTCGTCATTGCGAGGGCAGCGCCCTTAGCAGTTTTCAGTATTTTCTTTCGTCATTCTGAATTCATTTCAGAATCTAAGTTGTTTTAATTCAACTCCAAACTCCAAACTCCAAACTTCAAACTGATAAATCAAAACAGACAACCGATAACCGACAACTCAAAGCCGCTTTCTAAACTCTTTTAGTTTTTCAATATTTTTAAGTCCTGCTTCTTCTTCAAATTTACTATTTACATCTATGGCATAGAGCAAATCCTTTTGTCCATTTTTTTCAAAATAGGTTTTAAGTTCCTGAATAGCTTCAACTTCTTCCGGTCCTATTCCGCCGCTTAGGAAAAAAGGTTTTTCTGAAGGATAATTTTTTAAAACTTTCCAATTAAAAGTAATTCCGTTACCTCCCTTATTTTTTCCTTTGGTATCAAAAAGGAAATAATCTACCACCGGTTCGTAGGCTTCTAAAAGGCTAAAATCAAAATCATCTTTTACCGAAAATACCTTTATAATTTCCACCTGAGTTTCCATTAAAAGGGTTTTTAACTCATAACAAAAAGCCGCGCTTTCCTCCCCATGAAGCTGAATGGCATTTAAATCCTGCTCTTTGATTCTTTCCAGAATAATATTGATCTCTTCATCAACAAAAACACCGGTCTTTTTTATCGCTGAAGGAATTTCCGGCATCTTAGTCTCGAAATATCTTGGAGTTTTTTCATAAAAAATAAACCCCATATAATCAGGCTGAAGTTTCGCAACCTCGCTGATGTTCCCGGGATGCTTCATTCCACATATTTTGAGTTTTAAGTTTTCCATTTTATTAGCTTTTAACCACCTCCCCCTGCGGGTACTCCTCCTTACAAGGAGGAGAGTTACTTCTGGTTTTATTTATAATTTTAAAGCATTTACAAACTCAGCCGCGGCTTTACCTGGATCGTTGGTTTTCATAAAATTCTCACCGATTAAAAAGCCTTTGTAACCATATTGTTTTAAATCCTTTATCGCATCGATCGAGCTGATTCCGCTTTCAGAAACCTTTACAAAATCTTCCGGGATTTTGCCCGAGAGTTCTTTACTGATAGCGGTACTCACCTCGAATGTCTTTAAATTCCGGTTGTTTACACCCAACATATCTAAACTAGGCATAATAGACTTTTGCAATTCCTCTTCATTATGCACTTCCAGTAATACCTCCAGGCCTATACTTTTTGCAAATTCTGAGAGCATTTTTATTTGTTCTTTTTCCAGAACCGCTGCAATAAGTAAAATCACATCGGCACCGTGGGCTTTTGCTTCCAGTATTTGATATTCATCAATAATAAATTCCTTGCGCAACAATGGCATTTTTGCGGCTGCACGTGAATAAAGCAAATCGTCTAAAGATCCACCAAAATATTTACCATCTGTAAGTACCGACATTCCCGAAATTCCTGCTTCTTCATAACCTTTGGCTACATCTTCAACATTTAGATCCTGGTTAATTACCGATTTTGATGGAGAACGTCTTTTATGTTCTGCAATAATTCCGGTTTTACCTATTCTTAATTTTTCTGCAAGCGAAACTGTTTCGCGCTCAAAAAGCGCTGATTTTTCTAATTGTGCAATGGGAACTACCAGTTTCTTTAAGACCAGTTCTTTATGTTTATCGGCTATTATTTTATCTAGAATGTTCATTTTTTCGAATAATCTTTGTTGTATAAAGTTTTTTAAAACGTCATCCTTAACTCGTTTCAGGATCTAAGTTGATTCATAATCAAAATACATTAGAATCCCGAATTAAATTCGGAATAAAGTCTGAAACAAGTTCAGCTTGACGGAGATAAGACTTCCTGCCTATTTTGAATGTTCCTTCTTTATTTACTCAACTCCTGCAATTTTTCCAGAGTTTTTAATGCGTTCCCTGAATTTATAGATTCCCGTGCAGATTCAAAACCTTCTTTGACACTAATTTGTTTTGCGGTGGTAATTGCCATTCCGGCATTCGCACAAACCACATTGTTTTGCGCCTGGGTTCCTTTTCCCTTTAATATGTTTACAAAAATTTCTGCTGAACTTTCTATCGAGCCGCCCCCGGCAATTTCCTCCTGCTTTAGAGTTTCAACTCCAAAGTCTTCCGGACTAAGCATTCCTTCAGAATCATTGGAAATGGTTTTGGTATTTCCAGTAAGCGAAATTTCGTCATAGCCATCTAAGGCATGTAAAATAGTGAAATTCTTATCGGTGTTTTGGTAAAGATAGCCATACATTCTGGCCAGTTCCAGGTTAAAAACTCCAACTAATTGATTTTTTGGAAAAGCCGGGTTTACCATTGGCCCAAGCATATTGAAAAATGTTTTTACCGCTAAAGATTTCCTGATTGGCGCTACGTTTTTCATCGCCGGGTGGAATAGGGGAGCGTGCAACACACAAATTCCAGCTTCGGCAATACATTTTTCCAGGAAACCGGCATCATTACTAAATTTAATTCCCAGGCTTTCCATAACATTAGAACTTCCGCTAACCGAAGAAACACCGTAGTTTCCGTGTTTGGCTACATTTACTCCCGCTCCTGCCGTAACAAAGGAAGAAGTGGTAGAAATATTAAATGTATTTTTCCCGTCGCCACCGGTTCCGCAAAGATCTATAGGATTATAAGCATTTAAATCTATGGCTACACAAAGTTCTAAAAGTGCATCCCGGAAACCTTCAAGTTCTTCTATGGTGATGCTACGCATCATGTAAACCGTGAGAAATGCCGCGATCTGACTTTCATTATATTCCCCATTAGAAATACTGAAAAGCGCCTGCTTCGCCTCATCTTTCGAGATGGTTTCGTGATTGATAAGCCTGTTTAATAATTCTTTCATATCTAATTTTGTCAATCCCGTAAAGACGGGAATCTGTTTAATTGGAATTTGTCACTCCCACAAGGTGGGCGTCTTTTAAAACATAAACTATACGTTGTTTAGAGATTTCCGCCTGTACTGAAATAAATTCAGCACAAGCTGCAGAAATGACCTAACTGTTCACCCAATTCTGAATCATTTTTTTTCCATCTGGAGTCAGTACCGATTCCGGGTGGAATTGAACACCGCGCACATCAAACTCACGGTGACGCAGCGACATAATTTGTCCGTTTTCATCATAAGAAGTGGCTTCCAGTGAATCCGGGAGTTCTTTTAAAACTACCCATGAATGATAGCGGCCCACGTTCATTGTTTTTGGAAGATCTTTAAAAAGTGGTTCGTCGTCTACACAAAGATCCATCGTGGTGGCGATGCCGTGATAAACAGATTCCAGATTGCCCAATGTCCCGCCGAAAACTTCACCTATGGCTTGTTGCCCGAGGCAAACTCCTAAAATGCTTTTTGAAGAAGCATATTTTTCTATGATAGGTTTTAATAATCCGGCTTCACTGGGAATTCCGGGGCCGGGAGAAAGCAGGATTTTATCATATTTCTCCACGTCTTCCAGCTCTAATTGATCGTTTCTTATAACCGTGACCTCACAATCTAATTCTTCTAAATAATGTACAAGGTTGTACACAAAAGAATCGTAATTATCTATAACTAATATTTTTTTCATTCTACCTGGTGTAAAATTCCGTTTTTAAATACTCAAAATTGCGTCAATCTGAACTCGTTTCAAATTCTAATATGTTAGATCTCCGAATAAATTTCTGAGCAAGCTCTGAAACCAGTTCAGGATGACGTATTGTTTTTATTCCTTATATATCTTCAGCGATATCCAATGCCTTGGTTAATGCTCCTAGTTTATTGTAAACTTCCTGTAATTCGTTTTCTTCTACAGACTCTGAAACCACCCCGGCGCCGGCCTGATAATGTAATTGGTGATCTTTACTTACAAAAGATCTAATAATAATCGCGTGGTTAAAATTTCCGTGGAAATCCATAAATCCGATCGCACCTCCATAGGCATCACGATTTACATTTTCGTATTTCTCTATCAGCTTCATCGCGCTGTGCTTAGGCGCACCGCTTAAAGTTCCGGCAGGGAATGTATCAGCCACTACCTGCATTGTAGGCGTTTTTGGATCTTTAGTGCCGGTAACTTTGCTTACTAAATGTATCACGTGGGAGAAAAACTGAATTTCCCGATACTTTTCTACTTTTACATTATTTCCGTGTCTACTAAGGTCGTTTCTGGCCAGATCAACCAACATCACGTGTTCTGCATTTTCTTTTTCATCGGCGGCTAGTTTTTTGGCTAATTCGGCATCTTCCTCATCATTTCCGGTACGTTTAAAAGTTCCGGCGATTGGATGGATTTCTGCCTGCCCTTCCTGAACCACCAATTGCGCTTCCGGCGAACTTCCGAAGATTTTAAAGTTTCCGTAGTCAAAATAGAAAAGGTAAGGCGAAGGATTTACACTGCGTAAAGCCCTGTAAACATTAAATTCATCTCCTTTGAATTTCTGAGAAAATCTTCGGGAAAGTACAATTTGAAAAACGTCACCACGATAGCAGTGTTTTTTCCCTAGTCTTACATTTTCCCTGAATTCTTCGTCGGTAAGGTTGGAAATTGGTTCCTGCTGACGCTCAAAATTATAGGTCGCGAAATTCTTGACTTTTATCAGTTGCTCAATTTCAGCGATTTTAGAATCGGTATCGTAGCTATGATCAAAAATATAAGCTTCATTATTAAAATGATTTATAGCGATAATATTTTGATAAACTGCGTAATATATATCCGGAAGTTTAAGATCACCATTTCGCTTTTTAATTTCTAAATCTTCAAAATACCGAACTCCATCGTAAGCGATATAACCAAAAAGCCCGTTGTTAATGAATTTAAAATCAGAATCTTCAGTTTCAAATTGTTTAGAAAATTCCTGTATTTGCTGTGGTACATTTATTTCAGGAGTGATCTGGGTTGTTTCTTTACTTCCGTCAGGAAAAACTTCAGTAATCACTTCATTTTGAATCTTAATAGATGCGATTGGATTACAGCATATATACGAGAAACTATTATCGTTGGCGTGGTAGTCGCTACTTTCCAGCAGGAGGCTGTTGGGATATTTATCCCGCACTTTTAAATAAACACTCACCGGTGTAATGGTATCGGCAAGGAGTTTTTTATAGGTGGTCTTTAGTTGATACATGAATTATTTATTTCTGTCACTCCAGCGAAGGCGGGAGTCTATTTAATATGTTTTTGTGTGAGTTATTTAAATCTTATAGTCAAATCTTCCCAATCGGGATTGAAATCGTTTATCAGGTTTATTTTCCAAAGACGATTCCATTTTTTGATTTGTTTTTCTCTTTTAATCGCCAACGATGGATATTCGAATTTTTCATAATATACTAGTTTATTAAATCGGTATCTGCTGCTAAAACTTTTTAGGTTTCGATTTCTATGTTGATATAATCTTTGTTTCAGGTTTCTTGCAATCCCAATATATAGTGTTCCATTTTTACGATTTGTAATGATGTAAACGTGATATTGGTAGACATTTTTCATTTTAATCTTTTAGAGATTTCCGACTTCTCGGAAATGACCAAGGGCTAAATAAAAAAAGGCTTGTCGTGAGACAAGCCTTTTGTATGAGATTATACTATAGCGATGTTACTTCACGACGTTTGACGTAAATTGTTCCACCACCAGGTATTTGTTGTAATTGTTTTCATAATTGCTAATAAATGCCAGTTATTGGCTTTCATTGCTTCAAAGATAGAAAGCTCTTTTAAATAAACAAGTCGATTTTATAAAAAGAAAAGCCAGAAAAGTAAATTTAACTTTTCCGGCTGGAATTGTGCAATCCAATTATTAGTATTTCAACTCTACTTCTAATTCGAAATTATCGTAAATAGTTTTATCTCCCAGGTTATCGAAGAAACTTCCTGAACCAAAACGAACATCATATTTAGTTCGGTCGATTGTCAACTCAGTAGAAGCTATATTTCCATCCATATCCAAATCGAAAGTTACAGGATTTGTTTTACCTTTAATGGTAAGATCAGCAACTACGCCATAAGTGTCGTTACTCTTCTTTGCAACGCTGGTGATTACCAATTTAGAGCTTGGGTAGTTATTCACTCCAAAAAAGTCATCAGACTTTAAGTGACCTTCTAATTTTCCTTTGTCTTCACCTTCAAGATCGGTAACAGTAATAGAAGTCATATCCATTACAAACTCACCACCTTTAAGTTCACCATTGTCCATAGTCAAATAGCCGTCCTTTAATTCAATAGTTCCTTCGTGAGAACCGGTTACTTTTTCCCCTTCCCATTCAACTTTACTTTCTTTAATATCAATTTTCTTTTCCTGCGCATTTACATTGGTAAAAGATAAAAGAGATACGATAACTGTAGATGCAAGGGCACCTTTAAATAGATTCTTTTTCATAACAATTTTTGATTTTAATTAATTTAGGTTTGATTTATATTAAATGGAATAATTCTTCTTCTTGTTTTCTTACTTTTTTCGCATGCTGTAATTGATCTTCTTCACTTCTATAACCTGCTGTTGCTATAACGGCAGTGGTTAAATTTGTTCCTGAAATACCCAGTATTTCATCAAATTTTTCAGCATCAAAACCTTCCATAGGACAAGTGTCAACCTTTAAATGAGCAGCTGCAGAAAGCAAATTCCCTAATGCGATATAGGCTTGCTTTTGTGCCCAAACTTTTTGCTGATCTTCGGGTTTACCTAAAATATTTGAAGTAAGCATATCTTTTAGACCGCTTAAATCCTGAACCTGTACTTCCCGAATTTTACTGATATTCTCTAAATAAGAATCTATGTAAGCTTCGTTGAGTTTTTTGAGTCCTACGAAAATAAATACGTGGGAAGCATCGGTAAGTTGAGATTGGTCCCAGGCAGCGTCTCTTAATTTCTTTTTGGTTTCCTCATCGGTCACTACAAATACCTCGTAAGGTTGTAAACCGTAAGAAGATGCAGATAACTGGATGCTTTTTTGTAAATAATCTACGTCTTCCTGACTTAAAGATTTATCTGAATTAAACTTTTTAGTGGCGTATCGCCAGTTTAATTTTTCATTATAATTCTCCATACTTATTTTCTTATTTCGTTTAAGCAATTTGTAATATATTCTATATTTTCTTCAGTTAAATTCTCGGTCATTTTTGTTTCAACTGCATCTATTACCGGATCTATTTCTTTTAAAATTTCCAGTCCATTTTCAGTAATACTAATTTCTACTTTCCGCCGATTGGATTCACAGATAATTCGTTTAGCAAAACCTTTGGATATGAGTTTGTCTACCAATCGAGTGGTGTTACTCATTTTACTTACCATGCGCTCCTGGATAGTACTAAGGTTGGCCGGCTTACCTTTTTGTCCACGCAAAATGCGTAACACATTAAATTGTGGAATTGAAATATCGAAGGGTTTGAGGGCATCGGCAACCTTATCATCTATATAATTTGCAGTCACCAAAATCCCAAGACTTAGCTTTCGGGATAAGGGTAAATTACTGGTCTTTAATTGATCTTCTAATTTCATTTGTTCCAACAACATTTGTAGGTACAAATATAAATGGGTTTTATTGTTTTGATCTAAATGAAATGTTAATTTTTTCAAGTATTTAATCCTATAGGCCAAAAACCTATTTTTTTAAAACTTTCAATACCTTTGCCGGAAATAAAAAAAGAACATATTAACGAATTCCCTTTATGGGAAAATTGAAAAATAGGAGTTTATGAAGGAACTTAATCAGGAAGAATGGAAATCACAGCTGGAAAAAGATGAGAAGGCAGTGATTTTAGATGTTAGAACTGAACAAGAAGTAGAAGACGGTTATATTCCAACTGCAAAAAACCTTGACATTTATAAAGGGCAGGGTTTTGTAAATGAAGCCGAAAAACTTGATAAGGATAAAAATTATTATATCTATTGTCGTTCAGGAAAACGTAGTGCACAGGCCTGCGTTATTTTAGACCAGATGGGTTTCGCTAATACCTATAATCTCAAAGGCGGTTTTATTGAATGGGTTGGAGGAAAGACTGAAGATTAGAAATACATAGTTTTAAAATTTAAAGGCGCTATTTGAAATTTCAAATAGCGCCTTTTTTTTATAGATCGTGTTTTATAATTTACGAAAACCTCATAAATGTTAAATTGCGAATTATTATAGTTCAAAGTTTGTTTTTTGTCGATAAAATAATAGTTTTGACGAATCTATTAACCTTTTTTTAACCAAACATTTAAATTTATGATTTTAAACAAATTCAAACCACTCGCGGTAACTGCGTTAGTTGCCACCTTTTTGTTCTCATGTTCGCAGGATGAGCAAAAAGATCAGCAAATTGATGAACAATTAGTTGCGCCTTCTTCATCAAATATTATAGAAAGCCAATACATAGTTGTTTTTAACAAAAATGTAACCGGAGATGCTAGTTCAAAGTATCCTGAGAGTTATACGAAGGCTCAGGAAGCAGTAGCTAATACTACGAAAAAGTTATTATCTGATGCGAACATTCCCGATGCCGAACTTCTTGCAGTTTATAGTAAAACTATAAACGGGGTAGCGCTTAAATTAAATCTTGAGCAGGTAGAATCTCTACGTAAGAAAAAAGAGATTGCATTTATTGAAGAAGATAGAATAGTACAATTTGCTCCACCTTGTGGAACTCCAAACGGCGGACCGTGTGATGGAGATCCGGGAGATGGCGGTGACGGTGGTGGTGACGGATCCACTAGCCAGGTTACTCCTTATGGTATAGCTCGTGTAAATGGAGTAGCTTCTTATACTGGGTCTAATGTAGCCTGGGTAATTGACTCTGGAATAGATACCGATCATCCAGATCTTAATGTTGATGCTTCAAGAGGATTTAATGCTTTTACTTCCGGAAAAGATGGAAAATCTACTGACGATGGTAATGGACACGGAACTCACGTTGCCGGAACCATTGCGGCATTGAATAATAATATTGGTGTTATAGGAGTAGCACCTGGTGCTACAGTTGTACCTGTAAAAGTTTTGGATAGCCGTGGTAGCGGATCTTATTCTGGTGTAATTGCCGGAGTTGATCACGTTGCAGCTTATGGAAGCGCAGGAGATGTTGCTAACATGAGTCTTGGAGGTCCAACTTCTGATGCTTTAGATAGTGCAGTTCTTTCTGCTTCTCAAAACGGAATTATATTTGCCCTTGCTGCAGGAAACGAAAGCTCTGATGCAAATACCAGTTCTCCTGCGAGAGTTAATGGAGCAAATATCGTTACCATTTCTGCAATGGATTCTAATGATAACTGGGCTTCTTTTTCTAACTACGGAAACCCACCAGTAGATTACGCGGCTCCAGGAGTTGCTATTAACTCTACCTGGAAAGGTGGTGGTTACAATTCAATTAGTGGTACCTCAATGGCTTCTCCTCATGCGGCCGGAGTTCTACTTCTAGGTAGTGCTTCTACCGATGGTACAGTTAACGGAGATCCAGATGGAACGGCTGATGCTATTATCGTTCATTAAAAAACAATTTGTTTAATAGATTAGGAAAGCACTGCGAAAGCGGTGCTTTTTTATTTTCTAAGTAGTAGCCAGCGAGTTCCTATACTTAGAATAGTTAAGATTTCCCCGTTTGCTATACTGGTTATACTATTATCCTGAATATCGTCCAGCCTATCTCCGTTTACGAAATTAAGCGCCGTGGTACTACTTCCCTTACTTATTAAAACGATTTCCCGACCTTTATTAGCAGATGCATCAGGAATTGTAATTGATGAAACACTTGGGTTAATCCTTAGGAAATAAACTTCATCCCCAATGGTGTAAGTACCACTTTGACTTCCTGTGCTTATATAATTTCGGGTATGATTGTGTTTCCAATTGACTTTACCAGAATTATCTGAAACTAAAATCTGGTTTTCTTCTCCCCGGGAGTCGGGAAAAGTATATTCTACTGCAGGCGTTTTTCCAATGCCAACCCGCCCAGCAAAATAGCCTGCATATACGTTAGCGCTGCTATTACCTTCAGCGCGAGCATAAATCCCATAAATATTACCTCTACCGGTTGTAGATCCTATTTCGGAAAAGATACCATAGTTATGACTAGACGCACCTTCGGTTCTTCCTACTCTGTTGTAAATGCCGTAAATATCGCTGTTCCCGGTTGTTTTATTAGTAACGTTATAAATGCCGTAATGTTCACCTTCGCCATCTCCAGAGACATTGAGTTTTATTCCATACTTGATAGCGTTTGTTTGGCTACGATTTCTTATTTCAATGCCGTAGGTATTTCTGGTTTCTGCAGCATTATTATTATCTATTTCCAGGCCTTTTTTTATATCCTGAGTATCCCCGGGATTAATCGCAATTTGTAATTTACTCTCAATATTTTCAGTACCAATACCAATATTTCCATTTCTGAATAAATTATCATCTATATTTCCCGGGCTCTCCACAGTACTAGGTTCATAGAAGTTAGCTGCTTTAGCATCTGAAACTATAGACTTCCATTCACCTTCCTGCTGATGCCAATAATAAAACCCAGTGGGGTAATTATTGAAAGCATCGCTCAAAAATACAAGCATGCCGTGTTGCTCACTTCCCGGATTCTGGGAAGGGAATTTTTTTATTCTGGGAATAAGAATACCATCTATTTTGGCGGGATTATTTACATCGGTAGCCACAATATCTAATTGTGCTCCGGGTTCGGTAGTGCCTATACCAACTTGAGAAATTACCGGGATTGCGAAGAGCAAAAAGTAAAAAAGTATAATTTTTTTCATCCTACTAAAAAATACCTGTTATGGAATAAAATTTTTTAGTTAGGAGTGTTTTGGAATCTTAAATATACTTTTTGAAAACCTCTTTTTCTGAAAGCTTCTAATAATAAGGGATTTCCCTAGGCCTGGGCTTCTTTAATTTTGTTTTGAAGCATTTTTATTTCATCACGGTGTTTCGCCGCAGCCATAAAATCGAGATCTTTAGCTGCTTTTTCCATGGCTTTTCTCTTCTCCCGAATCCTCTTTTCCAGATCGGGCTTACTCATATAAGCAACTTCGGCTTCAGCAGCTTTTGTAGTCAAAGGTTTTTCGGCATCATATACATCCAGTTTTTCCTTGATCAACGTGCTATTCTCAAGTTTTTTAACCAGTGGAGTAGGACTGATGTTATTTTCTTTATTATAATTTATCTGCTTGGTCCTTCTGTACTCGGTTTGATCAATGGTTTTTTGCATACTATCGGTAACCCTATCGGCATACAAGATCGCCTTTCCTTCTACGTGTCGGGCTGCCCTTCCGATTGTTTGGGTAAGGGAACGGTTACTTCTTAAGAATCCTTCTTTATCGGCATCAATTACTGCAACTAGCGAAACTTCAGGAAGATCCAGTCCTTCCCGTAATAAGTTCACCCCTATAAGTACATCAAACAATCCGCGGCGTAAATCCTGCATAATTTCTACACGCTCCAGGGTATCCACATCAGAATGAATATAACGACATCTTATATCAATACGAGTAAGGTATTTTGCCAATTCTTCGGCCATTCTTTTAGTAAGCGTGGTAACAAGAGTTCTCTGATCTTTCTCAATTCTTGTATGAATTTCTTCAATAAGATCGTCTATTTGGTTTAAACTTGGTCGTACTTCAATTACCGGATCCAGAAGTCCGGTTGGTCTAATTACCTGCTCTACATAAACTCCTTCAGATTTCTGTAGTTCGTAATCTGCCGGCGTAGCACTAACATAGATCACCTGGTTTTGTAAGGCCTCAAATTCTTCGAATTTCAGCGGTCTGTTATCCATTGCGGCCGGAAGCCTAAATCCATATTCTACCAGGGTTTCTTTCCTGGATCTATCTCCACCGTACATTGCGTGAACCTGCGGAATGGTCACGTGGCTTTCGTCTACTACCATTAGAAAATCATCTGGAAAATAATCTAAAAGGCAGAAAGGTCTTGTGCCGGGTTGCCTTCCATCCAGATAACGAGAATAATTTTCAATTCCGGAACAATAGCCTAATTCCCGAATCATCTCCAGATCAAAATTGGTTCTTTCATCCAGTCGTTTTGCTTCCAAATGTTTGCCAATATCTCTGAAGTAATCTACTTGCTTTACAAGATCGTCCTGAATATGATGAATGGCATTTTGCATCACATCGGGCGAGGTTACAAACATATTAGCCGGATAAATATTTAAGCGTTCATATTTTTCAATAATATCATTGGTTCCCGGATCAAAAGCTTCAATTTCTTCAATTTCATCTCCAAAAAAGTGGATTCTGAAAGCATTATCGGCATAACTTGGAAAAACATCTACCGTGTCTCCTTTAATTCGGAAATTTCCGTGACTGAATTCTGCTTCCGTACGGGAATAAAGACTCTGAACCAGTTGATGTAGAAATTTGGTCCTGGAAATTTGCATATCCTGTTCGATAGAAACCACATTTTTTCGAAATTCCACAGGGTTACCAATACCATACAAACAGGATACAGAAGCGACAACGATAACGTCGCGTCTTCCACTTAAGAGAGAGGAAGTGGTACTAAGCCTTAATTTTTCAATTTCTTCATTAATGGAAAGGTCCTTTTCGATATAGGTTCCCGAAGTAGGAATAAAGGCTTCCGGCTGATAATAATCATAATAACTTACGAAATATTCCACGGCATTATTTGGAAAGAATTGCTTGAATTCTGAATAAAGCTGTGCGGCAAGGGTTTTATTGTGGGCAAGAACCAGGGTAGGTTTTTGCACATCCTCAATTACGTTAGCTACAGAAAAAGTTTTTCCCGACCCCGTCACCCCAAGTAAGGTTTGGTACTGGTCATTATTGTTTATTCCATTAACCAGTTGCTCTATCGCTTTAGGCTGGTCTCCTGTGGGCTTATACTCTGATTCTATCTTAAACTTCATTCGTATTACTTGATAATCGAGGTTTAAATGCTTCGAGGCCTGGCTCGAAATTCAAAAAATTTTCTATTTATTGCCTCTTGGGTTTGCTGCAAGGTAATTTGCTGGCTTATTCTCACGAAACTAATCAATAATCCTGCCTATTCAAACTCTTAGTGTTTTCCTTAACGTTTTAGGGTAAAATGTCCGCTAAATTCCTGACCATTTGCCAGTTTGCCTTTAAACCAGTAATCGTTAGATGGCATTGGTCTCCCATTATAGGTGCCATTCCAACCTTTTGAATTGGCAGGTAATTGTTTTAATAATTTTCCATACCTGTCAAAAATATAAATGTATTCTACCTGGAAATCGCGATTATTGGTTTCGTAGGGGAGCCAATAATCATTATAACCATCGCTATTTGGGGTGAAGAAAGCCGGGAAGCCAAAGATTATTTCCGCAAATTGAGCAACTTCACAGGAATTTTCGCTTCTGGCGAAAAAGGTATGTGGTCCACCTGGAACATTTCTGAAGGTGGGACTAACCTGGTAGGAACCGTTGGGATCGTCTATAGAAAATTCTAAATCTTCAATATTGTTAGTAAGCAGATTTACAGTGCTATTTTGACCATGATTTTCAATTTCCAGTTCTAAAATTTCAGGATTTGGGAATTCTTCTACGATAAAATCTATTGACCGGCCACAACCTAAATTAGTATCGGTAATTCTAAGGCTATAGGTCCCTGCTCCATTTACCTCTATGCTTTCCGAATTTTCTCCTGTACTCCAGGAAAAATCAAAATTTTCGGAATTTGTTATATTCAGATCATCGCCAAGAGTTACGGGAAAATCTGAGGTACAGGCTTGTAGTTCTAAACTGTTATTCAAATTAGGGAAAGCTGCTATTTGTAAATCTATAGATCCAAATCCGTAACAGATATTAGCATTTTCTGCTCTAATATAAATTGTTCTAGCGTCAGAAATATAGGTGTCTGAAAGAGGATTTTCACCAACTTCTGCATCGTTTTCAGATTCGTGGAAGCTTAGTCTTACACTATTTTCAAGTCCCAATTCAGCAATAATATTTTGCTCGATAGTAGCTAGATCAAATTCAGCATCACCACCTGTAAGTTCACATCCCGTAGCGGCTTCGGGCTCAAGAACTACACTGCTTGTGGTATTTAGTCTAATGCTGGCAATTTCGAAACAGTCTGAGTTGAAGCCAACAACTTTTACCGTTATTTCCTGATTTTGTGAACTATTGCGATAAATATTATCTAAGGCGTCTTCGTTTTCGGTATCATTCTGTGCCTCGTTCTCATTTTCATAAAAATAAAGCCGAAGACTGGGGTCTTCAGAAGTCAGTTCCTGCCGGGCCAATTGTAAATTAAAATCGGTAATTCCATCACTGGGGTCGCTATCGCCCACATCACATTGGCTCAGGCTGAAATTACTGGAAATACTTGGCAGCTCGGTGATAGTTACTTCTTTACAAATCGGTTCTTGTGGAATACCAGAACTCTTTTTGATCAAACTAACAAAATAAGTTCCGGGTTGTGAAAATGTATGCTGCGGATTCTCGGTAGTGGAAGTCTCTCCATCTCCGAAATCCCATAATACAGAATCATAATCATTTTCACCGGTGATAGTAAACCTGGTAGATGCCCCTGAACATAGATTATCTACATCAAAACTATCCTGAAATAAGGATTGAACAAAAGGAGGAAGGCCAAGTTTTGCATCGTTAGGAGAAATGTCTACTGAATTATGCCTGTAATTTACATTTTCGGCATCCATTTCAGGCTTACTTATGACCGAAAGGGACTTGTGCGATTCTGAGCCACCGCCATCTTTAGGGTATCCCGCGCGATAGATTTTTCCGTTTATTGCTAATTGAAGTGCTCCTGCCACATTGCTGGAAGAACTGATCACTGTTCCAGAATTTCTAATATTTGAACTTTCCAGGTTGAACTGGTATATTTTACTTTCCTGTAAGATCTCACCACCCTCATACTCATTTGTTGTAACATAAAGTTTAGTGCTTTTTGGAGAAAATTCAACGCCATAAGGATAAGTGTCCAGCAAGAGTAATTCTTCATTGGTAACTTTTCCTGTTTCGTCATTAAAATCATACAGATAAACTTCGCCACTATTTTTTCCACCACCGGTTCTGGGACTGCCGAGAGAAGTTTGTGAATAAGCAGCGGCCATTTTGCGGCCATCAGGAGAAATTTTTAAATAACCTCGAGAGGTAATATTGATTTCTTGCTCATCTAAAATAGGAGGAAAATTATTTGAAATATCAGATATAACCGGGTTGGTATCCACCCCGGAGGAACTGACTCTGAACGAATAAAACTGATCCATAAACTGGGTGGCTACCCAATACGAAGCACAATCACTCGCAATTACGGCGGTTATTTTTTCTGAACTTTTAAATTCGTTTTGTAAACTATTGGATGGGTTGTAAGTTAATAAGTGCCTGTTTTTTTGTTCCTCTATAATTCCACCATTTCCATTATTCAGGCTCATATCTACCTCCGAAAAATTAACGCCTTCAATAATATTAGCCGGAGTTAAATAGTAATCCGGCTTGTCTACCGTGAAAATAAAGTACCGCCCGGGATTTGCCGGCCTTGGTACTATAATTGCGGATTGTGTAGAAGAAATGTCGCCTTTTAGATCGGACCCGTTCTGCATAATATTGTGGGTTTTATCGTAAACAACTGTTCCATTGGTATAGAAAAGTAAATTTCCGTTTTGATCAGATATGCTGGCAGAACCTTCTAAAGTTTGTATTCTACCGTTATTCAAGCTTACAGGTTCACTATTTGCACTCGGAAAAGTTAGTCCTGCTTGAACTCCAAAATACCAATTAGCAGCCTCTTGCTGAGCATAAAGCTGCGAGCTCAATACCAGAAAAATTACCACAAGAAGGTGAGGGAATTTCATTAGCTGCTTCCATACCATTATCTACAAATCTCTCTTCTTTAGGAGACTATAGGATAAAAATACGAAAATAGCAGTCCAAACTATCACAATTATTAACTGATACCAGTGAATTCCATAATCCTTATCAATTTCAGAGCCTATTTGAGACGCTGCGGTTTGTACCGCCGATAGCCTTGAAAATGGTTCTTTGATCAAATTGCTCATAGACTCCAGCGGAAAAAATCTTGCTATGTTATCAGCGATTTCAGAATCCCTGAAAACTCTCCACTTTAATACTCCGTAAACAATACTCTCTAAGATCCACCAGATAAAGAGAAACCCCAAGGCAAAAGCTGAACGTTTTATAAGTATTCCTAAAAACATACAGAAAGCGAAGAAACCGGTGAGTTTCACAAAATAGGCAATCATGTATTCCATATCTGAAAAGATGATAGAAACCTCTGTGAAATCTGAAAATGAAAGTCCCAGAATTAATGATACAACAAATAAGAAAATGGTTGAAATCACCGAAAATACTGTTACTGTCAGAAATTTAGAAGCGATAAATTCTTTTTTACTTAAGCCATCAATCAAATTTTGTTTAAGGGTGCGATTGGTATATTCGTTGGACATCATAGAAACAATTACTATAGCCAGAAACAATTTTAATAAGGCAGCGATATAGGAATTGAAATGCCAAATAAATGGAAAGTTGAAAATTCCCTGGTCAGCCACTCGAAAGTTAATCGCTCCTAAATTGAATTCTATAGAGGCAATTAGGGCGATAAAGGTTATTAGAATAAAATAGGTTAAAACCAATATTTTTGCCGAACGGCTATAGCGTAATTTATGATATTCTATATGTAAAAGTCGTAACATTATGCAGATTGGGTTTGGTTTGTTAATTCAAGGAATTGTTCTTCCAGGCTTTCTTTTCGTTTTACCAGGTAGGAGAGTGACAGTCCCTTTTCAAATAGGTATTCATTAATAGTTTCTGCATCCATAGGTTCTTTGAGGATCGCCGTAACAAGATTTTCCTTTTCTGTAACTTTTTCTATTCCCGGGTGGGCAATAAGTAACTCTTGCAATAACTGCATATTTTTTGCCTGAAGTTCAAAAAAACCGTGGCTGGCATTTATAGCATCTACAGGACCGCTATAAAGTTTTTTTCCATTCCTTATAATTACCACGTGAGAACATACTTTCTCTACTTCGTCCAGTAAATGTGAAGCGAGTAAAATGGTAGTCCCACTAGCTGCGATTTTTCTGATTATCTCTCTAATTTGATGAATTCCCTGTGGGTCTAATCCATTTGTAGGTTCATCTAAAATAAGAATTTCTGGATCGTTGAGCAGGGCAGAAGCTATAGCAAGACGCTGCTTCATACCCAGAGAAAAGGTTTTAAATTTGCTGTCTTTTCTATCCAGCAAGTTTACGATTTCCAGTTTTTCTTCAATCTTATCACTGGGTACATCCTTAATTTTACAAACCAAAGCCAGGTTTTGTACCGCTGTCATATAAGGGTAAAAGTTAGGATGCTCAATTATGGCACCTACTTTTTTCAAAGCTTCGTGTGTTTCAGTATTACCACCAAACCAGGCGAATTCCCCGGAGGTTTTATTTACTACGTTTAGCACCATTCCCAGGGTAGTAGATTTTCCACTTCCGTTAGGACCTAAAATACCGTATACGTTGCCTTTTTCTATGGTAAAAGACAAGCTGTCTACCGCGGTTAGCGCGCCATATTTTTTAGTAAGGTCTTTGAGACTTAGAATTGTTTCCAAAATAGAAGAAAAGTTTAAAGTATGACGACGAAGTTAGACAATTGTTACAGATTTCGCCTTAGAAAGCTTATTTTTGAAGAAAAGCTGATATAATATGGAAGAAAAGCTGATGTCTAAGAAAAAGCCCTCATTTGCGGTAAGTGAGCGGTTAAACCGATATCTGGCCAAACATAACCGAAACACCAAAATCCCTGTTTTTTATGATGATCTGTTGCGCTTTTCCGGATCGGTGGTGGTTTACGATCAGCACGATGAAGATACATTTTGGGTACGCTGTTATTATCCCGATTTTGAACGGGAAGAGATAGATAACAGTTTGAAACGGGTTTATAATATTATGCATTCCGATGGGAGTGACGATTCATTACAGTATTTAAATGTAGATGCTATAGATTACTGCACCTTTGGTAATTCTAAGCCTTTTCGTGTAAAGGTTAGGAACGTTTTAAATGATAGTTTTACTTACTTCTACGTAAAAAAAGCCGATGCGTCTCGAATCTATGGCCTCGAGTTGGAGCATTTACTTTCCCCGCACCGAATTAATTTTTTGGTGTATAAAGACACATTAATTGAAGACCATATTGCCGGTATTCCAGGGGATGTTTTTATAGAAGATCATTTACCTTCCTGTGATACCAGGGCACAAACCCAAATCGCGAAACAATTCGTGAAATTCAACGAACGCTGTACCGTTAGATTGCTAGGGGATATGCGCTCTTATAATTACGTGGTAATTCCTACTCATGATTTTGATCACGTAGAATATAAAATTCGTGCAATTGATTTCGATCAGCAAAGTTTTGAGGGAAAATTAAAAGTGTATAGGCCTCAATTTTTTAAAGAAAACATAAAATTGGTTAAGCTAGTACAGGAAAAGCTGCAGGAATCTTCTATTGAACAATATAGAAAAGAAGAACGCTCGCTGCTAGCCAAGAGGATTATCAATATCAGACCTCGCTATAAAGAATTACTGCGTTGCATGATCAACGATCACGTTTCTACCCAGGAAAATGTAAAGAGTTTAAGGAGAGATCTTTACAAATATACCAACGATATGAAATTCAAACGGGCCAGTACTATGGGGCAAATTCTAAGAACTGCTTTAGATTTTGTGCGCCGTAATTACGAAGACGTAAATATGAAACGTTTGCTGGAAAGTTCGTAAAAGAAAAAAGAAGTTGTGTGAAAAGTACAGTTTCGTCAAGCTGTCCCGAAGCTTCGGGATGTTTCAGCTTCTAACAAGGTTAACAACTTAGATCTCCGAATAAATTTCGGAGCAAGCTCTGAAACGAGTTCAGGATGACGATTTTAAGAATTTTCATACAACTCTTTTAATGTGAAAACAGTTGAAAAAAAGCCACGAATTCACTAATAATATTTTTGCATTCGTGGCTATTACTTTTAAAAGATTTTCTTAACTCTTTTCTTCTTTATTAAAGTAAACCAGATAATAATACATCTGCTTTTCTGCGTCCCAGCCTTTCTCCACAAACTTATCTGCCGATTCGGCATTTACAAAATCCATTTTAATCTGGATGTTTGTATCAAGATTGATAACGCTTTTAATTTTCTTACGGGCATCGGTCACCGCTTTGTTGGCGATTGGGAAATTAGTGAGGTCTTCAATTTTATATTTAGGCGCTTTTTCAGTTTTATAATGCTGAAATTCGGGCACCAGATCAGGATTATCTATCACTGAATTCAGGAAATTACTTTCTTCAAAGTCGTCATTCTTGGCAAAGTAATCCATACTTCGATTCATGAACATCACTTCTTCTTTTTTGTCTTCTGCAGGCAAAACAACATCC
>DATFJA010000163.1:0-4216 GCA_035269545.1 Salegentibacter sp. | reverse complement strand
TCTCGCCAAGAAGATGAGCTTTAAAACCTTCTTTTCTAAGTTCAGCCACTTTGGTTTTCGCATTTTCTTCTACACGGAATGCCCCGGCTACAATATTATAGCTTCCGGTTTGTTTAGCTACGTTAAAAGTAACTGCCGGTAAAGGATTATCAATAACAAAAGTAGCCTGCTGAATTTGCTCCTGGAGCTGTTCCTGGGCCTGTTGTTGCTCGGCTATATTATGTTTAGAAACCTGGCTGCTGTAAATATTCAAGCCTGCAAAGCCCGAAATTCCCAATGCGATAAGGCCTATAGCGGCATATTTAAGATAAGCAGGAGTTTTTCTTCTTCTTTCAGGAGTAAATAGAATAGGAGCTTTTTCTTCCAGCTCTTCCACTTGCTTTTTATAAGTTTCGCGGCTAATTGCTGAAGTTTTAAAGCTATCTAAGCCAAAAGAATCAGTTAGGTAGTTGACATGTTCAAAAGGTTCGAACTGAAGTTTTTCTTCAGAATAAAAGAAACGACCAATATTTTCCAGCTCAACCTTAGCATCCTCTTTAAAAGATTCTTCCAGTTTTTCTACAAATTCAGCAATCATATTTACTGAAGTAGTATAAGATACTTTTTGCGCTGCAGCAATATAGTTTGCCAAAAGCCCATCGTTCTTCCTTAATTGCGAATTAAAAGAAACCACTTTTTTGGGTGGATGGAAAATTTGGGTGTCTTTGTCTATAAATGCCGGTTCTTTTTGGGATAAAAAAGCCCCAAAGCCTGGCAGAATTACGCATTCGTAACGATAAAGTAAATCCTGGATGTAGTTAGCTATCTTCATTGCCGCAAAAATAAGGGGTTATTTTATTCCTCCTAAAGTTACCCAAAGAAATTTTATTAACAAATCTTTTTTTCTGTAATTTTAATGAAAATCCAATTATGTCTTCTGAAGAATTACAGTATGTCCTGGCATTGCAACATATTCCAAATCTGGGAGATACACTTGCCAAGAAACTGATCAGGCATTTTGGATCAGCCAAAAATGTATTGCAGCAGAAAAAGCAAGATTTATTAAAAATCGATGGGATTGGTGGCTACCGTTTACGTGATTTTTTTGATGCTGCTCATCTCAAAGCCGCAGAGGAGGAGTTGAAATTCATTGAAAAGAATCAGATAAAAGTACTTTATTTTAAAGATCAGGATTATCCAGACAAGCTAAAGCATTGTATAGATGGCCCGGTGGTACTTTTCCAAAGAGGGAATATTAATTTAAAAACCCAAAAGATTATTAGTGTGGTGGGTACTCGTAAGATCACGCAAAGTGGTGTGGCTTTTTGCGAAAAATTTATAGAAGAATTGAGTCCGTTAAACCCGGTAATCGTTTCTGGCTTCGCCTATGGAGTTGATATTACCGCACAAAAGGCAGCAGTAGCCAATAACCTGCAGAATATAGGTTGCCTGGCGCACGGTTTAGATCAAATTTATCCAAAAGTGCATCAGAAATATGTAGGTTCAATAGAAGAGAACGGTGGGTTTTTTACCGATTTCTGGAGCAGTGATGATTTCGACAGGAATAATTTTTTAAAACGAAACCGAATAATCGCCGGTTTAAGCGAAGCAACCGTTGTTATAGAGAGTGCCGAAAAAGGCGGCTCGCTGGTTACTGCCGATATTGCGAATTCCTATAATCGGGAAGTCTTTGCCGTACCGGGGAGACCTTCAGATAAATTAAGTAAAGGCTGCAATGATCTTATAAAATCCCAAAAAGCGCATTTATTGAATTCCGCGGCAGACCTGGTTTATATGCTCAATTGGCAGCCGGAAGAAACAGCAAAACCGGTGCAAAAGCAATTGTTTATAGAACTTGATGATGAGGAAAATAATGTGTTAGATTTCCTGCAAAAGGAAGGGAAAGCCCAGTTAGATAGTATTGCGATAAACTGTAACTTTCCCACTTATAAAACCGCGGGTATTTTAATTAATATGGAATTAAAAGGCGTGGTACGCCCATTACCCGGTAAATTATTTGAATTGATCTAGTAACCTACTTTTTCCCTTACTCTGTTTATAACCTCATTGGCTACATTTCTGGCTTTTTCGGCACCTACTTCCAGGGCTTTGTCAAGCTCCTCCAGGTTATTCATATAATATTCATACTTTTTTCTTGGCGTTTCAAACTGCTCTAAAAGTACTTCGTATAAAGCCTGTTTAGCGTGCCCGTATCCAAAGCCACCGGCTTCATAATTCTTGCGCATTTCTGCTATTTGTGCTTCTGTAGCCACTAACTTGTAGAGGGCAAAAACATTACAGGTATCAGGATTTTTGGGTTCTTCTAATGGCGTACTATCAGTATCGATAGCCATAATTTGTTTCCTTAGTTTTTTATCGGTTACAAACAGGTTTATGGTATTGCCTTTAGATTTGCTCATTTTGGCGCCATCGGTGCCTGGAACATACATAGTGTTTTCCTGAACTTTCGCCTCAGGAATTACGAAAGCTTCGCCCATTTTTGAATGAAAGCGGGAAGCTACATCGCGAGTAATTTCCAAATGCTGAAGCTGGTCTTTTCCTACTGGAACTATTTCTGCATCGTAAAGTAAAATGTCTGCTGCCATTAACATTGGGTAAGTAAAAAGTCCGGCGTTTACATCTTCTAACCTATCCGACTTATCTTTAAAAGAGTGTGCCAAGGTTAAGCGTTGATAAGGAAAAAAGCAACTTAAATACCAGGAAAGCTCTGCCGTTTGTGGGATGTCACTTTGTCGATAAAAAACTGTTTTTTCAATATCTATACCGCATGCCAGCCAGGTTGCAGCTACAGAATAAGTATTGTTTCTTAAGGTTTCAGCATCTTTTATTTGGGTTAGCGAATGCATATCTGCAATAAAAATAAAAGAATCGTTATTGGGTTTGTTGGCCATTTCTATAGCCGGTAAAATCGCACCCAATAAATTTCCCAAGTGTGGAGTTCCTGTGCTTTGTACTCCTGTAAGAATTCTGGACATCTGCTTTTTCTGTTTTTGTGCAAAGGTAATTTTTTTACGGAATTCCTTCGGTTCAATTTAGTACTTTTGGCTTCTATGAACATCCTACGCACAATACTTATTATTTTATGGCGAATCTGGTTTTATATTCTTCTTGTATTACCAATTTTGGTAATGTTTCCGGTGCTTGTTGTGTTTTCTTCGTCCGAAAGGCTCTATCCCAAATATTATATTTGTGCCCGTATTTGGGCTAAATGTATTCTATACGGGATGGGCTTCTATCCTGAAATTAAAAGGATGCAGCAACTTGACCCGAAGAAGAATTATATGTTAGTGGCTAATCATACTTCTATGATAGATATTATGATGATGCTGGTGATCATCAAACAGCCATTTATCTTTGTAGGGAAAAAGGAGCTTGCTAAAATTCCTGTTTTCGGATTCTTCTACCGAAAAACAAATATTACCGTTGATAGAAGTTGTGCTAAAAGTAAGCAGGATGTTGTAACTGAAGCCCGCCGAAGATTGGATATGGGTGAGAGTATTTGTATTTTTCCTGAAGGTGGTGTCCCCGATGACAGATCTATGGTTTTAGATTCTTTTAAAGATGGGGCTTTTAGATTGGCCATAGCTCATCAAATTCCAATTGTGCCTATTACTTTTTACGATAATAAAAAGCGCTTTTCTTATAAATTCGTTTCCGGAGCGCCCGGGAAACTTCGCGTGAAAATTCATGAATTTATTACTACAAAAGGAATACAAACTGCCGATAGAAAAAATTTAAGAAATCAAACGCGCCAGGTGATTTTTGAAGAGCTTACTAAAGATTTGGAGCAAAAAAATCATTCAAAATAAAACTTCTGAAGGATTCTACTCCTTTCATAGGTGCTAAAAATTGAAACTTATCCCGGAATACACGCCAAAATAGAATGGGCGTACGCCTGGAGCATCATTAAAAGTATCTAATTGATACTTAAATATGGGTTCTAAATTCAACTGAAAACTATCGGTAAGTTTGTAATCTAATCCCACTCCCACATTGGTACTAAAGCTAACTTTATTAATATTATTTGCTTCGCCAATTCTGGTGTTTTGATTATTGGTATTTACTTTTATACTATTTTCATCTAAAAACAGGCTGCTTCCGCCGGCAATTAGGTTAATTCCAATTTTACGATCTACAAGATTATATTCAATTTCCAGCGGAACTTCAATAAAGCCAAACTGTTGATTGATTTCGCCGGGTAAGGCCATATTGGTGC
>DATFJA010000162.1:0-6882 GCA_035269545.1 Salegentibacter sp. | reverse complement strand
AGTGCAAAACCAATTAGTTTTTGATGGGTTTTCTTTTTCCCCATCGATAAGAGAATATCCTGAGTTTTGGTTAGTTCCAGGCTTAGGTTTTCTTCGGCCTTTTTAATTTTTTGAGCCGCTACTATCTTTGGCTTATAATCTGAAACCGCGGCAGCAGCAATAGCAACATCTACACTTTCATAATGATCATGAACGGCGGTGTACATTTCTCTTGTACTAACTACTCTGATTAAGTTGATCTTTGGATCTTCGATTTCCAAATGTGTAGGACCGGAAATAAGGATCACCTCAGCTCCAAGTTCAGCGGCTTTTTTAGCGAGTTCAAAGCCCATTTTTCCGCTGGAATGGTTTCCAATAAAACGAACCGGATCTATAGCCTCGTAAGTTGGGCCGGCGGTAATTAAAATTTTCTTTCCCTGCAGAGGTAAGTTTTCAGAAAAATAGGTTTCCAAAAATTCGATAATCTCTTCGGGCTCCGCCATTCTCCCTTCGCCTTTTAAACCACTGGCAAGTTCACCGGTACCCGCAGGAATCATAATATTCCCATAAGATTTTAAGCTCTCAAAACTATTTTTTGTGGAAGGATGCTTAAACATATCCAAATCCATTGCAGGTGCAAAGAATACGGGACATTTAGCGGATAGGTAGGTTGCGAGCAAAAAATTGTCGCTATTCCCTGAGGCCATTTTAGATAAGGTATTGGCTGTGGCAGGGGCCAAAACCATAAAATCGGCCCAAAGGCCGAGTTCTACATGGTTGTTCCATTGCTCATCTTCATCGTCTTCTGTAAAGGAAGAAAAAACCTCATTTTTAGATAAGGTAGAAAGTGTAAGCGGAGTGACAAATTCTTTGGCAGCCGGTGTCATCACAACTTTTACCTGTGCACCGGCTTTAATAAATAAGCGTACTAAAAATGCAGATTTATAGGCAGCGATACCGCCACTAATGCCCAAAAGCACTTTTTTGCCTTTTAGTACAGACATCTTAATTAAGCTTCTGCTTCAGAATCTTTGGTGTTTCGGTAATAGATCTTACCGTCTAACCATTCCTGGATAGCAAGTGCGTGTGGTTTCGGAAGTTTTTCATAAAACTTAGAAACCTCAATTTGCTCTTTATTTTCGAAAATCTCATCAAGACTGTCGTTATAAGTTGCAAACTCATCCAGCTTTTCTAACAACTCTTTTTTGATCTCAGAATTTATTTGATTAGCTCTTTTTGCAACCACAGAGATAGCCTCGTAAATATTATTTGTTGGTTCGTCTACCTTATTCTTATCGAAGGTAATAGTGTTAATTGGTGCGTCTGTCTTTTTAATATCCATCATTCTTTTACTATTAAAAATTTTGTAAGCGTGATTTTATATCTTCTGCTGAAGCTTCCATTGGCTCAATATATTCGCCTTCGGGATAATATTTCTTATAAAGCTGGTAATATTCCAGGGCTTCTTCAAGGCGCTCTTCCATTAAATCCCTAAAACTGTTTACCGCTAATTGGTAAGCTGAATCAAACCTGTAATAGTGTGCGCCTTCTCTAAAAGGTGAACCGGGATTATTCGCAAGAAAATTTGTAAACGAAGTAATTGCAGCCCTGTAATTTCCGGCACGCGCTTCGCCTGTTAAATGATATTGCTTAGCAATTTCGTATTCTTTCTTTTCTAATTTTATACGCAACTCAGCTGCCATATCATTGGCCTTTTCCACATGCTCACCTTCAGGATATGCATTTAAATATGCCTGAAGTTCGGTTATTGCTTTTCTAGTGTCGGTTTGATCGAGATCATAAACCGGTGAAAGTTCGTAAAAACTTCTTGCTTTCTTAAAAGCTGCTTCTTCTACCTTTTCACTATTAGGATAAGATTGCTGAAAGCGCTCAAATTCATAAGATGAAAGATAATAATCGCCTAATTCGTAATAAGTATTTGCAAATAAAAAGCTTAGCTTTTCTCCTTGTGGCTTACCGCGAAATTCCGGAACAATTTGTTCAAATAACCTTAAAGCTTTGCGATATTTACGTTTATCGTCTTCTTCCTGGGCTTCATTATACAACTGCTCGGCATAAGAATATTTCTTACCGCTATCATCGCTTTTAAGTAATTCCTGATATTCACCGCAGGACACAGTTAGCATTAAAACTGCTGCTAATAAAATTGCTTTCTTCATCATTTGTAAAAACATCTGGCAAAAGTACATTTTTCTTCAGTATAAAAAAAACTTTGTGTTACCACCTTAGACAACCTTTTAACTCCCTTTTTATTATACTGAAAATGGAGAAATTAAGGTCCTTGCTGAAAAAATAAAAGGTCTAAGAAATTCTACTATCGTCAAGCTGAACTGGTTTCAGCTTCTAACATGAATCGATTCAAACTTTTTAGATCCTGAAATAATCCCGAAGCCTAGGGACAGGATGACGACATTTAAAACTTTTTAGGCCTTATAACAAGTAACTAATAACTTTAGCTAAAATTCTTCAGGAAATCTTCAATTTGCTGCTGCAAGCCTAAAGTTGCTTTTACTAAAGGTAATCTTAGGTGATTTTTAATACTTCCCTTTTGTGCGAGCAAAGCTTTGATTCCTGCCGGGTTTCCTTCAGCAAAAATTAGATCTATAGATTGTTGCATTTTATAATGAAGTGCATAGGCTTCGGCCGATTTACCTTCTAAACCAAGCGAAACCATTTTAGAAAATTCTGCAGGTAATCCCTGCGCGATTACCGAGATCACTCCTTTTCCTCCTGCTAAAACCATAGGCAAGGTAAGCATATCGTCTCCGGAAATTACGAGGAAATCTTTTGGCACCAAACTTATTAATTTCATAGCCTGCACCATATCACCCGCAGCTTCTTTCACTCCAATGATATTATCAAAATCTCTTGCTATACGGTTTATAGTTTCCGGAAGCATATTAGAAGCAGTTCTTCCCGGCACGTTATAAAGAATTACCGGCAGTGGGGATGCGGCAGCCACAGCTTTAAAATGCTGGTAAATGCCTTCCTGGGTAGGCTTGTTATAAAATGGAGAAACCGAAAGTATAGCATCAAACCCAGAGAAGTCTCCAGACTCCAGGTCTTCGCATACCACACGCGTGTTGTTTCCGCCAAGGCCTAAAACCAAAGGCAGACGTTTATTATTCTGTTTAACAACCGTGTCTATTACAAGTTGCTTTTCTTCTTTATCAAGACTGGCACTTTCAGCGGTTGTGCCTAAAACCACCAGGTAATCTACTCCATTTGAGATCTGGTTTTCTACAAGGTTCTCCAGGGATTGTACATCTATAGATAAATCTTCCTTAAAAGGGGTTATCAAAGCTACTCCTGTACCAATAAATGATTTCATTCTATTTTTTGTTTTGATGATAATCGAAAAGATTTGTTGCATTTCAGAACAAAAGTGAAAAAATGCAAAATTTTCGGGCGACAAATGTATTGATTTTGTCACTTTCAGAAACTAAAAATACCTTCTGGTTTGTAAGGAAACTACATATTTAACAGCTTTGATTTTTCTGTTAAAAAATAAACAGGAATGAAAGCTCCTCCTCAAAAACTATATAAGGTTCATCAAGCGGAGTTTACGCTCTGGAGTAAGGAAAAAGAAAAGGCAAAATGTTAAGCCTGTAAACCAAAGCAAATTACCTGTAATTAAAATAGCAGAATCTTTCAAATAGAAATGCGCTGCATCTCTAAATACATCAGCAAATATAAATGCGAGCACCAGGGTAATAAAATAAACCGATTTTCTGGAATAAGAATTCAAGTAATATATAATCGCAAAGATGCCCAAAATTAGTAGATTAAGGTAATAAACTGCATAAGCAGCAAATTCAATGTGGTTACTCATATAGCTTTTCAGCTCCAAAACGTGTGTAAGCAACAAATAAGTATTTACAGAAATTAGCAAAAGAAAATAAACCATTATAGTTTTAGTGGCGGTTTGCCGTTGTGTATGTTGAAAAGCTTCCCTGCTTAAACCAATATAACCGGCAATATAACAGAACAACAATAGAAGCGACAGCGTACCGGTATTAAAAAAGAACCCGGCAATTTGAGCTAAGAAGAAAAAGAGAAAAAAACAAAGTGCGTTAAATCCAGGTTTTTTATTCCGAACTAAATAAATAGTAAAAACAACTAAAATAAATAAAAGCTGAGTGCCCCGCATCAGCCAATCCATTTCCCCCATCGTAGCATATAAATTTACACCCAATAGTGGAAAAAGAAGTAATAATAAACATTGAAAAAGACTCATTCCCATCTAATTACAAACCGAAAATAAAAAAATATTGCTGCTATATTTATCTTTTTCACTTTAGCATTGCCATTTTCGAGGTTAAAAGACAATTTTTCGACAAAACGATCATTTTTATCGTTGAAATACTACTGAATTTTAAAAATTAAAATTTTACGCGAGCCAGATAATCTATTTATCTTTGCTTTTTTAATGAAATTTAAATGAAAACATTCAGATCAAGTATTTATTTGCTGCTAGCTATTATCGTTTTGAGCTGTAAAAGTAAATCGGTTGAAACTGCCGAAATTAAAGGGGAACGTATTGCAATAGATAAAGAGATTGAAGCAAACGCTGAGATAGAGGAATTTATAGCTCCCTACAAAGAGCATTTAAACCAAACCCTGGATAGCACCCTAGCTTATAATCCCAGGACTATGATAAAAACCGACGGTGAGCTAAATACTGCTATAGGTAATTTAATGGCTGATATTGTTATAGAACAGGCCAATCCTGTTTTTAAAAGCAGAACCGGAAACGAGATAGATATGGTTTTGCTAAATCACGGCGGAATTAGATCTGGCTTAAACAAAGGAAATATTTCTACCAGAAGTGCTTACGCATTAATGCCTTTTGAAAATGAAATTGTAGTAACTGAACTTTCAGGAGAAAAAATCAAGGAGATGCTTTCTTACCTGGAGCGTGCAAAAACCGCACATCCGGTTAGTGGAATCCAAATAGTAATGAATCAGGATTACGAAGTGACCAGCGCAAAAATAAATGGCGAGAAGATTGATGAAGATAAAAACTACTTTGTAGCGACTTCAGATTATTTGCAACAAGGTGGCGATAATATGAGCTTTTTTAAAGATCCAATAGAATTATATAAAGTAGACTATAAACTGCGCAATGCCATTATAGATTATTTTAAAAAGGTAGATACCTTAAAAGTGGATAAAGACAATAGGTTTATAAGAAAGTAAAAGGATGAAAAGAAGAAATTTTATACAAAAAACCTCAGCAGCAACAGCGTTTATAGGAATTGGTGGCTTAAGCTCACTTTCTTTCAAACCTAACTATAAGAAGCATATTACCATTCTTCATACTAACGATGTTCACAGCCATATTGAGCCTTTTGGCCCAGATGATTCCAGGAATCCGAACATGGGTGGTGTTGCAAGACGAGCAACTCTTATTCAGAAGATTAAAAATGAAAATCCAAATACGCTATTACTGGATGCAGGCGACATTTTTCAGGGAACACCTTACTTTAATTTCTATGGAGGAGAACTGGAATTTAAGTTAATGAGCAAGATGAAGTACGATGCAGCTACCATAGGAAACCACGATTTTGATAATGGGATAGATGGGTTATATGCACAACTTCCTCACGCCGAATTCGATTTTATTTCTTCCAATTACGATTTCAGTAATACGGTGATGGACGGGCATACCCACGATCATAAAATTTTCACTAAAGACGGAGTGAAAATTGGCATTTTTGGTTTGGGAATTGAATTACAGGGCCTGGTGAACGATAGTCTTTATAAGGAAACAAAATACCTGGATCCTATAGAAATTGCGCAGGATCAAAGCCGAGTTCTAAAAGAAGAAAAGAATTGCGACCTGGTAATTTGCCTATCGCATTTAGGCTATAAATACAGCAGCGATAAGATTTCTGATATTAAACTAGCGCAAACCACTGATAATATTGATCTAATTATAGGCGGTCACACCCATACTTTTTTGGATGAACCAACTGTTGAAACCAATAAAGCCGGTAAAAAGGTTCTGGTGAACCAGGTGGGTTGTTACGGACTTTACCTGGGAAGAATTGATTTTTATTTAGACGATAAAAATAATATTGAAACTAATGGATTAAAGATTGAGGTTTAAACTTATAATTCAAACCTCAATCTGCAAATATTATTTGAGAGTAATTTAATCAAGCATTTTAAGGAATTCGTCTTCGCTTACAATTTTAGTTCTTAGTTTCTCTGCTTTTGCCAGTTTGCTTGGGCCCATATTTTCTCCTGCAACCAGATAATCTGTTTTTCCTGAAATTGAGCCCGAAACTTTTCCGCCGTTATCTTCAATCATTTTCTTGAGTTCATTCCTGGAAACTTTTTCAAAAACCCCGGAAATCACAAATGTATTGCCGTCAAGTATATTGCTCTGGTTTTCCAGTTCTTCGGCAGCGATTTCAAACTGAAGTCCGTGGTCTTTTAAACGCTGAACGATCTCCCTATTTTCTTCAGAAGCAAAGAAATCGGTTACACTTTCAGCGATGCGTTCTCCGATTTCATCAACCGCTGTAAGATCTTCGGTTGAAGCAGACGACAAAGCATCAATATTTTTATAATGTTTTGCCAGTTTTTTAGCGACTGTTTCGCCTACATATCTTATTCCCAGGGCAAACAAAACGCGTTCAAAAGGAATTTCTTTAGATTTTTCAATTCCACTTATCAGGTTTTCCGCCGATTTTTCAGCCATTCGTTCCAGTGGAAGAACATCTTCTTTTTTCAGTGTATAGAGATCGGCATAATTGGTAATCAGATTAGCATTAACCAACAAAGCAACGGTTTCACCACCCAAACCTTCAATATCCATCGCTTTTCGAGAAATAAAATGTTGAATTCTACCGATAATTTGCGGCGGGCAACTAT
>DATFJA010000161.1:0-3403 GCA_035269545.1 Salegentibacter sp. | reverse complement strand
TAATTCCCTTCTTCAATAAACGTTTCCGCCTTTTTGAAGGATGGCTTTTCGGTGAATTTTAATACCGGTTTTGCACCTTTAGCTTCATCCTTTTTATACTGAATATATCCATAGCCTGTATTCGGAAATGTCGGCTCAATGCCCAGGGTAATTAATTTATCTTCTGAAGCAACTATTTGAAAAGCTTTTTCAATATTATCCTGAAATGCTTTGTCTCCCTGAATCCAGTGATCGCTGGGTGCTACTAGTATTAAAGCATCTTTATTTTTCTTTTTAATCTTTAAAGCTCCCAATAAGATGCTGGGCGCCGTATTACGCATCTCGGGTTCCAATACGATTTGATCCTCCTTAACCTGGGGAAGCTGTTCTTTTACGGTATCCTTATAATCTTTATGGGTAAGAATTATAATATTTTCTGAAGGCATTAGCTTAGCCAAACGATGAAAAGTGGTTTGTATAAGTGTAGAACCTACGCCCAAAATATCCTGAAATTGCTTGGGATATTGCGTAGTACTCACCGGCCAAAACCGGGAACCAATACCGCCGGCCATTAAGATTGCGTAGTGATTTGTGTTTTTCATAAAAAAGGAATTAATTTTTAAGCAACTCTACTTCTGCATTGGGCTGAAACAAATAAATTTTACCTGTGTCCACTTCCAGACATTCGTAGCGTTTTATTCTCCTCTCCCCTTTTTTAAAAGTTTTTCCGTTATAGATTCTAAAAATTCCTCCAAACGGAATTTCAAAAATATAATTTTTATCGTTCTCAGGATCAAAAGTCTTAAGCGCTATAGATAATTTCGCGTCAGTATCGCTACTGGCTTTAGGATTTCTAAAATGCTGCGCAATTACCGGAAGTAATCCTGAAGGAAAAATTTCAGGCCTGATAAAAGGCAACATTAATTCCCTAAAAGTAAATTTCCATTCCTGCCCGTGGGGCTTTATTTGCCTACCGTATTTTTCAAAAGCTAATAAATGAGCAATCTCGTGAACTAAGGTAATTAAAAAACGGTATTTATTTAAATTGGCATTAACCGTAATTTGTTGCGCTCCATTTGGCATTCTGCGATAATCGCCGTGCCTGGTCTTACGCTCATTTACAATTTTTAAATGAACATTATTCACCTTTATCATCTCAAACACCGGAGAAACGGCTCGTTCTGGAATATATCTTTCAAGGATTTCTCTCATTGGCTAAGGCGTACTATTAGAAACCTGGAGCAACTTGCCATTGTAAAATTTATGTCCTGTGAGGCTAAAATTCGCAATATACTCCGCCATATCTTTAGCAGAAAGCGGAACTTCCAATCCAGGAAATGCTTCTTCCAGCATTTCGGTTTGCACAGCGCCCAGAGCCAGCACATTAAATGAAGGACCTTTTTCTTTGTATTCCTCTGCTAAAAGCTCGGTTAACGTAATTACCGCCGCCTTACTGGAACTATATGCCGAAAGACCCGGAAATTTTACACTGCCCTGTACACCGCCCATGGTACTAATATTCACCACGTGAGCATCTTTTTTCATAAAGGGCAATAATTTTTGAGTTAAACTAATTACTCCAAAAACATTGGTGCTATATATTTTCTGAAATTCTTCTGCCGAAATTTTTTCAAAATCTTTATTAATAAGTGCCCCGGCATTATTTATTAAAACATCTACCTGTTTCCATTTTGACTCCACGAACGCTGAAACTTTTTCGAGATCTCCAGCTTTTGAAATATCGCAGGATATAGCAGTTACATTTTCTAAATTCAACTCAGAAACCGGTTTATCATTTCGGGAAAGCGCCAGTACTTTGTGCCCCTTTTCAGCAAAGAGTTTCACCATTTCGTAACCCATTCCACGGCTGGTTCCTATTATGACAATATGTTTCATTATTGGTTTAATTTTATTTCTTTTTCAGATGTATTGGCCATTTTGAATATTCCCGGAATCACACTTTCTATCACATTGGTCATGTGTGCCACATCAAGTTTTTCTGCTTCGTCAGCTACGTGATGATAGTAATCGTAATTAGTAAAATCGAAAGTTGAAATTGTTTGCGCAGGAACGTTGAATTCCTCAAAAAAGGGATAGTTATCGCTTCTTTTGAAAAGACTGTATTCTTTGGCCTGTGGTAGAAAGCCAAGTACTTTCTCTCCGGAATATTCATTGAATTTTTCAGCGAAATTAGAGTTTTGGTAACCTGTGAGATAACCTATATAATCTTTATCGTTCATTGGTACGCCAATCATTTCAAAATTGAATAAGGCGTATAAATCCAGTTTATCTTCTTTAAGTTCTTGCGCAATTCTCTTTGCTCCTACCAGTCCCATTTCTTCCGCAGAAAACAATACGAACATAATGCTTCGCTTATTATTATCTATTTCTGCAAATTTTTTGGCCAACTCCACAACCGCAACGGTACCTGCAGCATTATCGTTAGCGCCATTCGCAATAGAGTCTCCTTCTACGGGTTTTTGAATTCCTATATGATCGTAATGTGCTCCCAGAATAATGAACTCATCCCTGAGCTTGGGATCATTCCCTTCCAGCATTCCCACCATGTTAAATCCTTCAATTCCATTTACTTCAAAATTGTGCCTATAGGAATCAAAGTATTTTTCGATGTCATTTTCCTCAAAAACCTTTTCAATTCTTTGTGCGGCAAGCTCTATTCCTTCGGTACCGGTTTGTCTTCCTTCTAATTCGTTTGAGGACAAATAGTTTAGTAATTCTTCAACTTCAGTTTGTTGAACATTAGTATTCAAGCTGGTATTTGCTACCTGGGAAGATTGAATTGTTTGTGAATTTCCGCAGGAAACAGTAAGCAGGAATGCGGCAAGTAATGTAAAACTTAATCTGATTTTTCTCATACCGTTAAAGATAAAAAAATCCCGCAAGTGTGCGGGATTTTAATAATTAGTTATTTATACACCTGGGCTTACGCCAACATAGTTACCGGATTTTCCAGGTAAGTTTTAAGCGTTTTCAAGAAAGCAGCACCGGTTGCACCGTCTACTGTTCTGTGATCGCAGGCAAGTGTTAACTTCATTGTATTTCCTACTACAATCTGTCCATTTTTCACTACCGGTTTTTCAACGATAGTTCCTACAGAAAGAATTGCAGAGTTTGGCTGGTTAATTATACTTGTAAACTCAACAATACCAAACATTCCCAGGTTAGATACGGTAAAAGTACTTCCTTCCATATCTTTTGGTTGTAATTTCTTGTTTCTGGCTTTCCCGGCAACATCTTTTACATTATTCCCAATCTGGGTCATGGACATTTGATCGGCAAATTTTAGAACAGGAACAACAAGACCTTCTTCTACCGCTACAGCAACACCCATATGTATGTGCTTAGCGATTTTCATAGATTCACCTGTCCACTGGCTATTTACCTGTGGATGTTTGCGAAGCGC
>DATFJA010000160.1:0-5759 GCA_035269545.1 Salegentibacter sp. | reverse complement strand
AGTTAAGGCATTTATTTGATATTGATTCTCTTCATTCAAAAATTCAAACTTTTCAGGAACAATTATATATTTATATTCATCGAGACTTTGCGCAACAGTAGAAGCAGTACCTATAAAAAAGGCTAGTATATAAATTAATTTTTTCATAATCGTGTTTTAATTATTGAAAATGAGCTGCATTCCTAATTGAATAGAAGCACTATGAGCTTTCGCCAAATTAGGAAAAGCCAATAAATTATTGGCAGCCATATATATATTAAATTTATTAAAAGTTCTTGTATACATCAACCCAATATTAGTTAAAGAATAATCATCTAAGGAATAAGAGATTTTGAAACGCTGATTTTCATTTATTTTTCTGTCCCAGTATGCTGTAAGTGCATATACAAATCCTTTTGGCCTTTTCACCCCGCTTAATTGCATACCCAGTAAATTCATATACCTTACTTTCTTTGCACTTAAGTAGTGACAGGGTAAAAATGCCGGCCCAAAGCCATATTCCATAGCAAAATTAGCTTTTACCGGGCGCCAGGTGGTATAAGACTGGTTGGTAGTTCGGTCTCTTAAATTCCTGTCAACTTCATCTTCAAAAATATCCCAATAAGGAATAGCTTCATCGTTTTCATCTAAATCTGGAAATAACGGTTCCAAACCACTGGTTTCATAAGCTCCAAAATACCGGTAATTCTCCACATCTTTACGTTGAAAAACAGCACCGAGATCCTGCACAGAACCAGAAAGTATAAACTGCTCGTCAAGAATATAAGAAAGCCCAAGGTCTAACCCGAATCCTACATTTCCCCCAAAAAAAGATCTGCTTAACAGTTCGGCTGTGGCCTGTTCTACGGTCATTCCTTCCTCATCTTTTAAAGGTGCAAAACCCGATGTATTGATTAGAACATCCATATCCACAACTTCATGCCTGTAAACATTTCTACCATTAGGTGTAGTATAGGTAGTAAACCTTCCTGTATTCCCAGTACTTTCTGCATTAAAAATCCCGGAATAAAATTTCGCCCTGGCTCCCACCGTAAGTCTTTTATCAAATTTGTGATTTATGCCCAGGTGGTAAACCGTTAAAATTTCCCCGGTAAATGAGACATCGTCAAAATAGAAAGGTTCGTTAAGGTAATCACTATTACCTTCATTGGCGAGTATAGCGGGATCTTTTGGAAAATAAACAAAGGCATCCATTTCCTGGTATATTCCTGTGGAAAGGTAATTCTTCCTATCTAATTTCCAGCCCAACGAAATAATTTCCCATTGCTGATTCACAGAAAAATAATCCCTGGAATCCATATCTCGCATGGTTCTTTGAATTCGAGCATTAATATTAGTGCCATCATCAGCGAAAACATCATACAAGTCTGCACCGGTTGAACCGGCAGACAAATGGATTTGAGAAAAAAGGGGAACTCCTACGTGACCGGTAAAATTAATTTGAGCACCGGGATTACTCATTAGAGTTTGCGGAAGATCGTCTACATTAAACAGTAACGGTTTATTTTGGGCTATAACCGTGCTAGAAAAAATTATGAATAAGCCAAAAAGTCTCCACATCACTAAAATTCAAACGAAAAGAAGCCTTTTGAAGCGAATTCTAATCCCCCTTCAAAAGCCGATGTACCCGGCTGCACTTCTAATTCCACCACCATTTTTATACTTCTACGCACTACGCCAATGCGATCTTCTTCAATTAATTCATATTGCTCTGTAGTTATAGGATTACCGGAAGCACCCGGTTGTATGGTATAATTTATAGCAAACTGCTCCCTATTAGATTTAGATAAAAACCTGATTTTACTATCGATAGGCCGGGGAAAGGTATTGATATGTCTAAAATAAAAATTTACCGCCATAAGATCTTCCTGAATGTAATCATCGTCAAGAAATTCAAGGCGTACTGTATCACTTATACGAGTTTTGAGATTTCCGGTAGCAGGATCTTCAAATTGAGATTGGTCTATCTCATAAATAAGGAGATCTATCTGTAAATCCGGACTTAGACTGATGTCTTCGCGTTGATCCAGATCTATATCTTTCACGCAACCTGACAACAAGCAACTTATAGCAATAAGGCTTGTAAACTTGGTAAGAAAAAATGAAAAGAATTTCATTAGCTTCCAGATTAGGTTGTACTAACGAAATTAACAAAAGATTATTACTACAAATAGAACTTTAGTTCATTTAACGTTTTTATGTGTATTATGTCGAGTTTCTCTTTATTCCCATAATAATCAAAAAAGATGGGCTTAATCCCACAATCTTTTGCACCGGTGCAATCTGCTTCAAAATTATCGCCGACCATAATACTATTTTCAGGGGTTGCTGAAGACTTTTTAAGTGCAATTTCAAAGATTTGTTTATTGGGCTTTTTCACACCTGCTTCTTCAGATGTAGTCACGGTAGTAAAATATTCATGAATTCCTGAATTGATAAGTTTCTTGTGCTGCACCTCCTCAAAACCGTTGGTGATAATATGCAATTCGTAGCTATTTCGGAGATAATCTAACACTTCTTTTCCACCATCTAAAAGATGATTATGATCTGGCAGATATTCTATATAATCTATCGCAATATTATCTATTAAACTTTTATCGGCTTTAAATTTTAAAAGATCAAAGCTATCCTTTAGTCTTCCATAGCGCAGAGCCTCTTTTGAAACCTCGTCTTTTCTATAACGCTCCCAGTATTTGAAATTTACAGGCATATAGACCTCGAGGAAATTATTGATTTCCAGTGGTATATTTCTGAATTTAAAAACCCGTTCAAAAGCCAGGGCCGAATTTTTATCGAAATCCCAAAGAGTGTGATCCAGATCAAAAAATATATGGTTGATATTATCTAATTTCATAAATCTGTTTTAGTAATGCATAATAATCCCGATGCTCGGAATATTCTGAAAAATCCTGGTTTTTAAAAACCGCTTTAAAACTTCCACCTACCTTTTTTACTTCATTTATCATTCCACCCACATCTTTAGTTAATTTTTCAAAATCGGTATGTTCAACAATATTTGAATTGAAGACAAAAGGATGTATTTTTAAAGGAAGCGTAGACTCGGTATTAATATCGTAAAATAAAAAAGGACTACAGGTGCCGGCTCTGAAACCGCAAGTTTCCGGGTATCCCATTGAATAGTCTTGAGGAATTTCTAGTTCCGTAAGGAAAGTATAAAATTCAGGAATATTCAAGTTGTATTTTACATTAATTACCCTTTCCAGGGGTGTATGCACCGTATTTTCCATACGGAGTTTTTCCTTCCGCAAAATCTTGAAATTATCATAAGCAAAATGTCCCGGAATTAAGCCAACCTTGGCATAATCCCCAACATATTTAATGATAGAACGGTATGGATTCCTATTATAGTTAATGTTGCGATCGTAAATTGAAAAATCGCTTAACTGAAACATAAAAAGAAGAGACACCTTATGTTCTTTTATAAAAGCAATAAGGTCCTCGAAAATATTTAATGGGTCTTTCTTAATTCTTAATAGAACCTGAATTCTATCCAGAACTTTATTGAATTGGAATTTGATTATATCCAGATGCATCCCAGCTAAACTTCTTAAAAATCCTTTATTTTGAAAATTAAAGACGTGTTCTACAGCTATAATTGCCCGGGTATTGAATTCCCTTTTTTCGAGAGAAATTTTCGGAAATCTTTCTTGTAGAACATCCTTGAATTTATAAGCCCAAATATCCACCACGGGAGATTGTAAAAAACCTTCCTGATATCCTACACTTTCTGATGCGGGAAATCTGCCTAAATCATCTTTTACATGAGGCAAATACTCCTCGTATCTACTAAGCAAGAAGAAGGAAGCGGCAAAAATATCAAAAGGCAAAGCACTGCTCTCTGAGACAGGAAAGAAGCAAGAATCATCGCCCCAGGGTTGCACTTTAATTTCTACCTCACTTAAGCCCTGTTCACCCAAAAGATCTACTTTTTGTATAAAAAGTTCATTTCCAAGAGCCTGCTTGCCATAAGTAAGTTTCATCCCCTCGTGAGCAATAAACTCTTCTATTTTAGAGGTGAATTTTATGGAAATCCCCAGAATATTTGTGCAAATATGTTTAAAAGTATAAACTATTCGCGGGGTGATTTTCTGGGTATAAATTAATAGCATCTAAACAATTTAAAGTACGCCTTCGTCTGCAAAGCTAAAGTATGATTTTTCGGTTACAATAAGATGATCCAGCACCTTAATATCTAAACTTTGCGCGGCTGTTTTCAGCTTTTGTGTAAGTTGTTTATCGGCTTCACTGGGCCTTAAAGTGCCCGAAGGATGATTATGCGCCAAAATTATTGAAGTGGCACCAACTTCAAGCGCCTTTCTCAAAGTAATACGAACATCTACAAGGGTTCCTGTAATCCCGCCTTTACTAAGCTGTAATTGCTCAATAACTTTATTCGAATTATTGAGATAAATAATCCAGAATTCTTCGTGATAGAGTTCCCCAATTATGGGTTGCATCAATTCAAAAACCGAAGCACTGGAAGTGATCTTTTTCTTCTCTAAAGCTTCTTCTGCTCTTCGCCTCCGGCCAAGTTCCATAGCCGCAACAATACTCACTGCTTTTGCGGGACCAATCCCTTTAAATTCACAAAGTTTTTTTACCGAAAGTTTTCCCAGATCACTCAGTTGATTTCCTGTGGAAGCTAAAATTCGTTTGCTTAATTGTACCGCAGATTCATTTCTACTACCAGAACCAATAAGGATAGCTATAAGTTCGGCATCGCTAAGACTAACCTTACCTTTTTGAAGCAGTTTTTCCCTGGGCCGATCGTCTTCTGCCCAGGATTTAATACCAAAACCATTTACCCCATTTTGCCCCATAGTTTTATAAAGATAAAAAATGATTCTTTATCCTCACCAAAACTATTAAAAATGAATCGTTTAACTTAAAATAAGGCTTTTACTTCCTCCAGGTTTAGATTCCCAAAAGTGCCGCTACTCATTAAAAGCAAAACAGAATCGTTTAAATTTTTAGAATCTAATAAATCTTTTAAAGCAGAAGTTTCAGAGATAATCTCCATGCCTGGTTCATTAAAGGCTGCTTTAATTTCTTCGGCAGAAATAGGATCCATTTGTTTTTGCGCAATGGCTTCCGGAGAATAGAAAACTATCGCTTCATCGGCTTCGTTAAGCGTGTTTTTATACTGCTGAATAAACTCTGAGTTAAGACTACTAAAAGTATGCAACTCTAAGCAGGCAATTAATTTTTTCTCGGGGTATTGTTCTTTTACCGCCCTGGTGCTGGCCATTACTTTAGAAGGACTATGTGCAAAATCTTTAAATACAGCTCCCTTATCACTATCAAAGATCTTTTCCAATCTTCGGCTGGCACCTTCAAATTCCATCATCGCTTCATAAAAATCATCTTCATCGATTCCCATGTGCTGACAAATCCATTTGGCGCCGGCAAGGTTATTCATATTATGTTTTCCAAAAATTTCAAGTGGCATATCCCCTTCCGATGTTTCTAAAATAGTTTCTCCGTCTTCTACGTGATATTCAGGAGTAGAATAAGGGTGCTTTCTTATTTGATTTTCGGCATTTTCAGCAAGCTTCTTTAAGGTTTCATCTTCTTCATTATATACCAGAATACCACCTTTTACAATCGAATTTATAAATATCTGAAACTGCTCCATATAATTTTCAAAAGTGGGAAAAACATTAATATGGTCCCAGGCAATCCCGCTAAGCAAAGCAATATTAGGCTGATACAAGTGAAATTTTGGACGAAGATCCATT
>DATFJA010000159.1:0-5985 GCA_035269545.1 Salegentibacter sp. | reverse complement strand
ATTTGTGGGAGAGTATGTCACCGCCTTGTTTTTGAAACCCTTCATCATATCGATGAAGGGTTTTTTTATACCTCAAAATGAAAGATTGCTTAACTTATAATTGAGCTAAAGGTTTTACCGAAAGGACTACGATTTAGAACTTACTAAATTATTTACCTGTAGGTAGGAAGATATAGGGAGCCTTGTCTTTTGTGCCTAGATTTTTCTGTTAATACTTAAAACCGGTAACTCATAATTATTTATAATTTCCTCAGTAATACTAGGGCTAAAAATTGTATCAAATCCCGTACGATGGTGTGTAATGCTCGTAAAAAGATCGGGTTGTAATTTATTTATGGCCATACCTATTCCCCTGGCCTCGTTATTGGCATTTAAGCATTGTACCTTTAAGTCTTCAATTCCAAGCTTACCTCGGAATTCATCAACCATTTGATCTATTTGGTTAGTTTCTTTAAAACTATAAGGTGTGTTTATATAAACCAGTTCTATTTCAGCTTTAAATTGCTTTAAAATACTATAAACTTTCTCAAAGGCATTTTCCGAGTCTTCTTTTAAATCGGTTGCTATTAAAATTTTCTTCAACTTAATTAATTCGAATTCTTGCTTTATTGCTATTACCGGTACCTTAGAATTCCGTATTAATTTTTGGGTGTTTGATCCCATTATTTTTTCGAAGCCTTTGGCCCCGTGGGTGCCCATAACAACCAGTTCATAATGCTCAGTCCTGGCATAATTTACTAATTCGTCCATGCCTATATTATAAATTAAACTATGATCTGCATCAACATCCTTTTCAGTTGCTTTTTTCTCCCATATTTTTAGATTATCCTTTGCATCATTAATTCTTCCTTTCGTTTCGGGATATTTTTTCTCTTCCTCAAGATTTAAGTTAGCCCATTCTACGGGAGTTTTTACACTATGTAAAAATCTTAGAGGCAGCTGAAGCAAGTTGGCCAATTCTATAGCAAAATTGGAAGCGTTATTGGCAGATTTAGAAAAGTCGGTTGGTACGAGGATATATTTCATGACTCGGATTTTCTATAAAGTTAGTAGGCATTGGTGCAATTTAAAATGATAAATATCAGGTTTAATTCAGGATGAATTCCACAGAAAAATTAATTCTATTATTTTTGAAGCACTTATGAAATTAGATAATTTACAACAAGGATTTTTTGGAATTGGTATACAAAACGGGAAAACTCCAGAAAATTTAGGGGTGCTCTGGCGTTCGGCCCAAAATATGGGGGCGAGTTTTATTTATACTATTGGTAACCGCTATGCAAAGCAAGCCTGTGATACGCACAAAGCTGTTGGGGCAATGCCATATTTTCATTACGAAACCTTTGAAGATTTCTATGCACATTTACCAAAAGGTGCTATGCTAGTGGGTGTTGAACTTACTGAAAATGCCGAAGCTTTGGAAACTTTTACACACCCAAGGCGTTGCGTTTATTTACTTGGTGCAGAAGATCACGGACTCTCAAAAGAAGCTATTGAAAAATCGCATTTCCTGGTGAAATTTCAATCCACTTTAAGTTTAAACGTTTCGGTAGCGGGCAGTATTATAATGTACGACCGTAGCATTAAATCTAAGTTTTCTACCTGAGTAATATTATTATAGTTTTATAAGCTTCATTTTATAAGGGATTTTTGCTCTGTTTGGTTAAATTAGCGGCAATTACGAAAAAAACTTAAAAGAATGAGATACTTATCCAAAGCTATGCTTGGCCTGGCCGTTGCTGGTTTATTTACTACCGGCGTAAAAGCACAGGAGGTTATGGAGAATAACCAAAAAGATTTTGACGAATTTATGAATCGTGGGGGTGATATGTACCGCGCTGCATCAGGTAAACCGGGTCCGGAATACTGGCAGAATGAAACAGATTATAAAATTGAAGCAACCTTAAATGATGAAGACCACACCATAAAAGGTCATATCAAACTAACTTATACCAATAATAGTCCGCAGGAATTAGATTTTATCTGGATGCATTTGGAACAAAACCGTTTCACTGAAGATTCCCGAGGAACCTTAACTACCCCAATCCAGGGGAATCGCTATAATGGCGATATAAATGGTGGATATACTATTTCTAATCTTGAAGCAAAAGTAAAAAGAAGTTCTTCTTCTAATTATTTGATAACCGATACACGGATGCAGGTATTTTTTGAAGATCCCATTCCGGCAAATGGAGGAGAAGCTACTGTTTCCATGAATTTTGAATATAAAATTCCGGTAGATGGAATGGATCGTATGGGCAGACTCGAGGTGGAAGATGGTACTATTTATGCTCTAGCACAATGGTTTCCCAGAGCCGCAGTTTTTGATGATGTAGAAGGCTGGAATATAGAGCCATACCTTGGTGCTGGTGAATTTTATTTAGATTATGGTGACTATGATTTTAAAATTACTGCGCCAGCTAGCCATATTGTCGTATCCTCGGGAGAGTTGCAGAACCCAAGACAGGTGTTATCATCTACAGTGAGAGACCGAATGGATAAGGCTTCTAAAAGTGACTCAACGGTTTATTTAATTAAACCTGAAGAAGTAAACGATATGTCATTGCGTGCAAAACAGGAAGGAACGCTTACCTGGCACTTTAAGATGAAAAACACGCGTGATGTAGCTTTCGGTTCTTCAAAAGCTTTTATCTGGGATGCAGCTAAAATAGATTTGCCCGGTGGAAAAATAGCTATGGCACAATCGGCATACCCTAAGGAAAGTGATGGGCAGGGAGCCTGGAGTCGTTCTACTGAGTATTCAAAGGCTTCAGTAGAGCATTATTCTGAAAAATGGTTTGCATACCCTTATCCCGTTGCAGTAAACGTCGCGGCTGATATCGGTGGAATGGAATATCCCGGTTTAAACTTTTGTAGTTGGAAAAGTGAAGGTGCTTCTCTTTGGGGAGTTACAGATCACGAATTTGGCCATAATTGGTTTCCTATGATCGTGGGAACTAACGAAAGAAGATATGCCTGGATGGATGAAGGGTTTAATACTTTTATCAATTACTACAGCACATTAGATTTTAATGATGGTGAGTATCCTGCGAGATTGAATAAAACCAGGAATATGACAGGCTGGTTCACCAGTGAGCAGCGTGAAGGAATAGATACTTATCCAGATGTTTCTAACTTAAGAAACCTTGCAATGATAGCTTATTATAAGCCTGCTATTGGCTTATTATTACTTAGGGAATATATTTTAGGAGAAGAGCGTTTTGACAATGCTTTTAAGTCTTATATTGAAACCTGGGCTTACAAGCACCCGCAACCTGCAGATTTCTTCAACCATATGGAAAACGTTTCTGGAGAAAATCTTTCCTGGTTTTTTAGTAAATGGTTTTATGGTACCGGGAATATAGATTTAGGTATTGATGGAGTAAGACAGTATGAAGGGAATTATATCATTTCTCTTTCCAATGCCGGAGAAATTCCTATGCCTGTTAAAATGGAAATTACTTATGAAGATGGCTCCTCTGAAGAAGTTATGCTTCCGGTAGAGATTTGGCAACGTGGCGATTCCTGGAATTACCAGCATCGTACCGATAAATCTATCAAAAACGTAGAACTTGATCCAAACAAGATTTTACCGGATGTGAATTCAGGTAATGATGCCTGGCCTAAAACTTTTTACGAGAATTAAATAAAAATTAAACGAAAATCAAAAAAGCCGTTTGAATTTAATTTCAAACGGCTTTTTTATTACTCTATTTGTCGTTGAAAAGGGATTTTTCTTTAATCATTTTAGTGGTACTCTCCGGGAGCATAGATTCCCACCCTTCTTCTCCTTCTCTTATCATTTCATGAATTTGTCTGGAATGAATATCCAGGGTATCGGGATCATAATCTTTGATGTCTACAACGCGGCCATTATCTTTAAAATACTGGTAAAGTTCTTGCATTCTAGGGTGAACTTTCAAATTCTCACTGGTGATAATTTCACCTGTTTCCTGATCTTTTAATGGATAAAGATAAATTTTAAGGCTTTTGAAGAATAATTTGCCAAAAGCTTCTAAAATACCACCACTCAAATGGCGATAGTATCTTTCATCAAAAATATCCTGTAGCGTACTAACACCCATAGTGAGTCCCATTCGTTCTTTGGTGTGTTGTCCGAAGTACTCTACAACTTTATAATATTCCTGAAAATTGGAGATCATCACTGTTTGTCCTAGCGAGCCCAGTAAATCTGCCCTGTCGAGAAAATCCTGTTCATTTATTTCACCTTCCGCTTTGAGATTGGAAAGTGTAATTTCGAAAATAACTACCGTTTTGTCTTTATCCACCTTTTTCTCATTGAGAAAAAGCTTCAGCGACTTTTCGTACATGGCCATATTCACCTTGGTCACCGGTCTAAAACTTCCGCGAAGTGTTAAAATATTTTTCTTGTAGAGAATACTGGCAGGTAATACATTATTACCGTCTGGTGCGAACATAATGGCTTCTGTGATGCCATTTTTCACCAATTCTAAGCTCATTAACCGATTATCTACTTCTTTAAATACAGGGCCGGTAAAATTTATCGCATCAATTTCAATCTTATCGGTGGTGAGATGGTCAAATAAGTGGTTAAGTAGATTTTTTGGGTTATCGTGGTAATAAAAGGCACCATAAATAAGGTTTACCCCCATAGTACCCAGGCTGATTTGCTGGTGCGCCGCATTGTTTTCGTGAAACTGCACATGTAGAACAATCTCGCTGTAATCTTCTCCCGGTTCGGTTTGAAATCTAATTCCCAGCCAACCGTGGCCTTTATATTTTTTTGCCCAGTCTATGGTAGCAACAGTATTCGCGTAGCTGAAGAATAACTTATTTGGGTGTTTCAGTCGTGATATTCGCTCTTCTATAAGTCCCGTCTCATAGCGCATCATACTGGTTAATCGCTGTTCGGTAACATAGCGGCCATCATCTTCAATGCCGTAAATAGCATCACTGAAATCTTTATCGTAGGCACTAAGAGTTTTAGCTACTGTACCCGAGGCATTGCCAGCTCTAAAAAAATGCCGAACGGTTTCCTGTCCTGCACCAATTTCAGCAAAGGTTCCGTATATATTCTCATTAAGGTTAAGGCGCATTGCCTTGTTCTGTACGGAAGTAATTTCTTCAAACTCTTTTTCTCCTTCAGCAATTATAGACATCGTGTGAATTTTTTTGTTGAAGTATAAAGTTAAGAAACTTAAGTTTTATCTACAGCAACTTTGTAGGTTGGATCTTCAAGAATATTTACTTCAATAATTGCGTCTGCATTACTTAGTAAACTCCTGCAGTCTTCACTCAAGTGTCTTAAATGAAGTTTTTTACCCTGTTTATGATACCTTTCGGTAAGCTTATTTAAAGCTTCAATTCCCGACATATCTACCACACGACTTTCAGAAAAATCTATAATTACTTCTTCCGGATCGTTTAAAACATCAAATTTATCATTGAAAGCCTGAACAGATCCAAAGAAAAGTGGACCGTAAATTTCATAATGCTTTATGCCCTCCTCGTCTATACGTTTCCTGGCACGAATTCGTTTAGCATTGTCCCAGGCAAATACTAAGGCCGAAATAATAACCCCTACGAGTACGGCTAAAGCCAGGTTATGTAAAATTACAGTAACTACTGTTACCAATACCATTACCAAAACATCAGATTTTGGCATTCTTCTAAATGTTTTTAAGCTGGCCCATTCAAAGGTTCCTACCGCAACCATGATCATAACTCCGGTTAATGCGGCCATTGGTAATTGTTCTATAATATCTGCGCCAAACATGATGAAAACTAAAAGCATTACTGCTGCAACAATTCCCGAAAGTCTGGCTCTTGCTCCAGAAGAAACATTAATTAAACTTTGACCGAGCATTGCACAACCTCCCATACCAGAGAAAAATCCGGAAAGAATATTCGCAGTTCCCTGTGCTACACATTCTTTATTTCCACTTCCACGGGTTTCGGTAATTTCATCTACAATATTCAAGGTCAGTAGGCTTTCAATTAATC
>DATFJA010000158.1:0-3165 GCA_035269545.1 Salegentibacter sp. | reverse complement strand
TACAAATGGATAGTTACAGATGAGCTTGATAAAAGCGATACTGAAGCTAAAATGGAAGCTCTTAGTACTCTTGGCGTACCATATACTTTAGAAGAAATTGAAAATGCTCAACAATCGATGACAGAACAGGGTATTCAAATTGAGAAAAACCTGTATGCAGATCCAGATTTTGTAGATACCTATGAAGCCGAAAAAGAATTCGCTGCCCAAAACGGTAAGGAATTCGTAGAAATGCGAAACCGGGAAATTGTAGCCCTTATCGCTTATCTACAACGCCTGGGCACCGATATTAGAGCTAAAGATGTAGAAGTTTCAAACACTAAAACCAACTAAGCATGTTTAAATTCGTAAAAGGCCATATGGAAAGCATAGACGGGGTGATGATCTACCCGTTAATTTCCTTACTCATATTCTTCATCTTTTTTGTAGTGCTTTTCCTGTGGGTAATTACCGCAAAAAAGAAAGACATAGAAGAGGTAAGCAACCTGCCCTTAGATACTAACCAGGAAAATCAGGAATTATGAAAACTACATCATATTTAAGAATTGCAGGATTTTTAATCCTTGCCCTGGTTCTAATAGAACTAACAGTAGAGACAGAAAGTGGCTGGGCAATTGAACAGTATCCGGTTATTTGGGGAGTTCTTGCGGTGGTGCTTATTATAGCAATCGCTATAGAAGTTTCAATCACGGCTTTAGAAAATATGGTTTTCCGAAGTTTAAAACCAGATGCGCAAGAACGTTATACCAAACTTAAAGCTGAAAATTCTGAAAAACAGTTTTCGGGCATAAAGAAATGGTATAAAAAGATGCTGAATCAAAAACCTGTTGAAAAGGAAGAAGAAATTCTTTTAGATCATAATTACGATGGCATCAAGGAACTGGATAACGATCTTCCTGCCTGGTGGTTGTATGGTTTTTATATCAGTATCGTATTTGCTTTTGTCTATATGGGTTACTACCACATTTTTGACGGGGAAACACAAAGGGAAGAATACCTTGCTGAGGTAGCAGAAGCCAAAGAAGAAATTGAAGCTTATAAAGAAGCGAATCCAGATCTTATAGACGCCTCTTCTGTTGAATTATTAACCGAGGCATCAGATCTTGAAGCTGGTGAAAGCATTTTTATGGAAAGTTGTATGGCCTGTCACCGTGCAGATGGTGGTGGTGCTATTGGTCCTAACCTTACCGATGAACATTGGATTCTTGGAGGTGGAATAAGTAATGTTTTCCAAACAGTTTCTGAAGGAGGTCGTGATGGAAAAGGAATGGTGGCCTGGAAATCTGAATTAAGTGCCCAGGAAATTGCCCAGGTGTCTAGTTATGTTATAAGTCTTGAGGGAACCAATCCTACAGAACCTAAGGCACCCGAAGGTGAAATTTGGGAAGCCGAAACAGAATAATTCAGTGTAAGAGAAAAGAAAAAGGTATTGGAAAACAAGGAAAAATTCAGGGATAAGATAGCCACGGCAGACGACGCGGGTAAAAGACTATGGGTTTTTCCGAAGAAACCTTCAGGGAGATTTTACGAGTATAGAAAATACGTTAGTTATGTCTTGCTCATTTTGCTTTTTGCCGCTCCATTCGTAAAAATAAACGGCAACCAGTTTTTGATGTTTAATATTCTGGAACGGCGTTTCAATATTTTTGGATTCCCTTTCTGGCCACAAGACTTTCATATTTTCGTGATCATGATGGTAATTGGGGTGGTTTTTATCATTCTTTTTACTGTAGCCTTCGGAAGGATCTTTTGTGGTTGGCTTTGTCCACAAACCATTTTTATGGAAATGGTTTTCCGCAGAATTGAGTATTGGATTGAAGGCGATCGTGGAAAACAAATACGCTTAGACAAACAAAAATGGGATGCCGAAAAAATTAGAAAACGTTCCCTAAAATGGTTCGTATTCTTTGTGATCTCGTTTCTAATTGCCAATGTTTTCCTGGCCTACTTAATAGGCAGCGATCGGTTGATTCAATATGTAACTGCGGGACCACTAAATCATTTAAGCACCTTTGTTTCCCTTATTATTTTTACGGCGGTATTTTATTTTGTTTTCGCCTGGTTCAGGGAGCAGGTTTGTGTTATTGCCTGTCCTTACGGAAGGCTTCAGGGCGTACTTTTAGACAATAAATCTATAGTTGTTGCTTATGATCATAAACGAGGTGAAAAAGAAGAAGGAAGAGCTAAATTTAAAAAGAACGAAGACCGGGAAGCATCAGGAAAAGGCGATTGTATAGACTGCTTTCAATGTGTGCAGGTATGCCCAACGGGAATAGATATTAGAAATGGCACCCAACTGGAATGCATAAACTGTACTGCTTGTATAGATGCCTGCGACAATATGATGGAAGCCGTAGACCTTCCTAAAGGTTTAATTCGCTATGCCAGTGAAGAGAATATTGAAAAGAAAGCCAAATTCAAATTTACACCCCGGCTTAAAGGCTATAGTATTGTATTAGGAATTCTTACTGCTGTTTTGGTAGGAATGTTATTTATAAGAAGTGAGGTTGAAGCCAGGATACTAAGATTACCGGGACAGTTATACGAAAGAAAAGCTGATAATATAGTTAGCAATGTTTTTACTTATAAACTGGTAAATAAAACCACAGCCGATTTTGAAGATATTGAGTTTAGATTATTATCTCATGAGGGCGAAATTAAACCGGTAAAACAATCTGATATTATGGTTCCGGGACAGGAATTGAGTGAAGGTACACTGTTTATAGAAATACATACGGGAGCACTGGAAGATGAGAAAGAAAAACTCAAGATTGGTATTTACAGTGGTGATCGTTTAATAGAAACTACCAGCACTATGTTTATGGGGCCACGTAGTTTTAACTAAAAAAGAAAGTAATGAAGATAAATTGGGGAACAGGAATAGTAATTGGAATGGTGCTTTTTATCAGTTTTATTATGTTTTTGGTAATAAATATGCTTACTGATAAGAAGTTTAACCATGATCTGGTTACTGAAGAATATTATCAGAAGGAATTACATTATCAGGAAGAGATAAATGCCGAGACCAATGCTTTTGCGTTGGAAGAAAATATTATAGACAGAAGAGTAAAAGACGGCTGGCTTATAGAATTTCCTAAAAATTTGGAACTTTCTAAAATTTCAGGAAATTTAAATTTTTACCGCCCTTCTAATGAAAAACTGGAT
>DATFJA010000157.1:0-2961 GCA_035269545.1 Salegentibacter sp. | reverse complement strand
CAGCTTGACGCAAAACTTATTTTCAGTAAACATCATAGAGATTACTTCACTCCATTCGTCATGACGTTCTCAGCTGAGACCTTCTTATTGCATCCCTTGACTAATAGGCTATTTTGATTTTCACCACATTTATTATTACTATATTCCTTTCAAATTTTGAAATGACTAAATTTGGTTTCCCGCCGGAGTTTATATTGAGGAATCGAAGTGCGGGAAGGACTAAAATACTATTATGAGCAAAGCAGTTTTTCCGGGGTCATTTGATCCTATTACTTTAGGACACACCGATATTATTGAAAGGGCACTTCCCCTATTTGATGAGATTATCCTGGCTATAGGCACAAATTCCAACAAAAAATATATGTTTTCGTTAGAAGAAAGACTGCGCTTCTTAAAGCAAACTTTTAAAGATGAGCCCAAAATAACCGTAACCACTTACAAAGGACTTACCGTAGATTTCTGCAAAGAACAAAATGCCGGATTTTTGCTACGCGGCTTGCGAAATGCTCAGGACCTGGAATTTGAAAAAGCTATTGGACAAACCAACTATAAGATGAGCGGCATAGACACCCTGTTTTTTATCACTTCTTCCGGTAAAAGTCATATTTCTTCCACGGTAGTTCGGGATGTTATTCGTAATAATGGTGATTACGAGTTTATGGTTCCAGATGTGGTAAGGAAAAATTAATTTACTGCTTATGAATCTTTAAATTATATTTTTATCCGAAAAGAATAAGTAGTTATTTATACTATTTGGTGTGACTTTCCTTTTTTTAGTCGTAGTGAAATCTACATTTTGCAATCAATATCTCCCCTTCTTTATATTGATAAATTAGCCTATGCTCACTATCAATTCTCCTTGACCAAAATCCAGCGTACTTATGCTTTAAAGGCTCTGGTTTCCCGATTCCATCAAAAGGATTTCTCGAAATATCCTTTAAAAGTTCGTTTATTTTTTTAAGTTTTTTCTTATCTGTTTTCTGCCAATATAAGTAGTCTTCCCAAGATTCGTCAACAAATATATATTTCATATTAGTCTTCGATTAAGCCTCTTGAAAATGATTTTCCGTTCTTTAATTTCTCAATGGCAGAATCTAAACGTAATTCATTTTTCCGGGAAGATAATTCGTGATTGGTAGCCATTAAAGAATTGTATTCTTCCAAAGACATCACAACAATTCCAGAATCTTTTCCGCGGTTAATTATTAAGGTTTCAAAGTTTTGGATTACTCTGTCCAGATATATTTTAATGTTTTTTCTAAAGTCAGAAACAGTTGTGATTTGCATAATTAGGTATTCTTTTATGTACAAATATATGTACAAAAAATGGATATTTTAATAAAATCTAGTGTAGTTCCAATTTAGAAAGTTACAACTTCAAAAAGTTTAAAAAACCGACAAAGTATAAATTCCTCTAGAAAATATAATTCAGCTGAAGACCTCCATAGTAATTTCTAGGATTTCCCGGGTAATAATAACGTGGCGCAGCACCTCCAAAACCGACGGCATTGGTTACTATGCTTGCCGCATAGTTTTCATCTAAGGCATTGTTTACTCCGCCGTATAAATTTAAGTTTAAATCTTGCAATACTTTAAAAGTATAACCTGCCTTAAAATTCAAAAGACTGTATTGGTCTGTATACCCTGAATTAGCATCGTCTAAAGGAATTTCTCCAACATTTCTATAGTTTCCGAAGAATTCAAAACCTGATTCGCTTTGGATATCTAAGCCCAGATTTACCGTGTATTTAGGAACTCCGGGAAGCTCATTTCCCGAGAAATCTTCATCATTATTTACAAACTCATCAAATTCAAAAAAGTTTAGGGCTCCATTTACATAAGGTTTAATTGAAATACCAGATCCTACTAAAAAACGATAGTTGGTAAGAAACTCAATTCCATTATGATTGGTTTTCCCGGCGTTGATTCCTACATATTGATCTTCTGCTACACGTTGCGCAACTAACAGATTCTCTATTTGAATGGAGTACACCGAAATCTCGGTATATAATTTATTTTGAAGCCAGTTTCCTTTAAATCCTGCTTCATAATTAATTCCAGTTTCCGGCTCAAGATTTGTGTTTATTTGACCTTCAGGGGTTAGAGTTTCAGCAACCGTGGGGGTTGAAAATCCGTGACTTATGGATGCATAGAGATTTTTACCCTCGCCTATTTCGTAACTGGTTCCAATCCTTGGCGAAAATACGGTGTCAAATCCATATTCACCCGTTTGATCTACTTCATCCTGAGTATAAAGATCGGTTAAACTATAATTTGTGGTATTTATATTGAAGCCGGCCTCCAGGTTCCATTTTTTGGTAAATTCAAGATTAACCTGAGCAAACAAATTAGTATAGTTTCTATTCTGTTCATTACTGCTTAACCGCTCGCCCAGCACACTCCCTTCATCTGGAAAATCTTCATAGAGATTCTGAAAAGTTCCGGTTTCATACCATTCGTTATAGTATTCGGCTCCAAAACTAATTTCCGATGGTAGTTCGAAGATCTGGGTGTCTAAATTGAATTGTGTACGTGCGCCTGCAGAAACTCTTTCTTCCTTTAAAATATTAAATGGGCGTGGTTCATAAGCATCTCTAAAACTCAAAAAGATACTGGTGGTATTGCTGAAATCTTCAAAAAGGGAATGGGTATTAGATCCACCCAGCATCCCTTTATCGTAAGATTCGTATCCTTGAGCTTGCCCCCAGGTAAACGCTGCTTTTTCAGGATTATTTCTAAAGTCCTCTTCGTTTAAGGAACTTGGAATAAATGCTTTTAATCGGGTGAAATTGGCTAAATAAGACAAACTACCATTTTCGCTGGTTTTAAGACTCCCGTTTACCAAAGCCGATTTCCTGTCATAATTTCCGTTGTCACGGTAACCATCACTTGTTAGGTTTGTAAAAGTTGCGAAAAGCGAAGAATTCTTAGTGGTATTGGAAGCCTGATAAACCTGCTTTT
>DATFJA010000156.1:0-24893 GCA_035269545.1 Salegentibacter sp. | reverse complement strand
AGCTTTTTCTTTAAAGCTTTTATGGTAGGAGCAAATTTTCTGGTTTCAAGCCATTTATTAAATTCGGTTTCCACCTCTTTAATAATTGTTTCAGCTTCGGGTATAAATTGCTTTCTGCGTTCTAGGTTCTCGTCCGTAATTTTTGAAAGCTGATCCAGATGAACCAGTTTTACATTCAGTAAATGTGCTACGTCTTCCGATACATTTTTAGGTATAGAAAGATCTAATACCAATAAATCTTTATTAGAATAGATCAGTTCTTTAGAAATAGTAGGATTTTGAGCGCCGGTAGCAACAATTAAGATATCGGTATTTCTAATCTCTGCCTGTAGATCGGCATAATCTTTAACGATTAGGTTGAATTTCCCCGCTATTTTTTCCGCTTTATCTTTGGTGCGGTTAATAAGGGTTATATGTTCGTTCTGTGTATGTTTTATAAGGTTTTCGCAGGTGTTTCTTCCTATTTTCCCGGTTCCAAAAAGTAAAATGTTTTTTTCGGAAACATCGGGAACGTTATTCAAAATATATTGAACCGAAGCAAATGAAACGGAAGTTGCTCCTGTGGAGATTTCTGTTTCATTTTTAATACGTTTGCTTGCCTGGATCACTGCATTCACCAATCGCTCTAAAAATGCATTTACCAAACCAATCTTTTTGGAACGAATAAAAGCAAGTTTCAGCTGACTGATAATTTCAAAATCTCCTAAAATTTGGCTGTCCAGTCCGGTTCCAACCCTAAACATATGAGAAATAGCCTGCTTATTTTTGTGTACATAAGCTACTTTTTCGAATTCTTCTACTGTACCGTGCGTATGTTCGCATAGCAGTTTTATGAGTTGAAAGGGGTGTTGGGCGAAACCATAAATTTCGGTACGGTTACAGGTTGAGGTAACAATAATAGCATCAATTCCTTCATTTTTAGCTTGTTGAAGTAAACCTTTTTTGTTTTCTTCGTTTAAGCTAAAATGTCCTCTTATCTCTGCATCAGCCTTTTTGTAGCTAAGGCCTATTGTGTAAAAATGTTTTCCGCTTGCGATGTGATAATCTTCCATGTACCTATTTAGGCTATTCGGTGGCAAAATTAAACTAATGATAAATCAAAAAGTAACGCTCAAAGTACTTTTTGTATCGCTTTCAGTTATTTTAGGTTTTTTATATCCTATAAAAACGTCATTTGCTTACATTTGTAGTAGTGATAGTCAATTTGCAGGCAATAGTTTAGAACAATTCTAAATAGCTTAAAAAATCAGATATATGCTTTTAGAGGATAAAAATAACGCTGAAAGATCTACAGAAGGATTGAAAATTGAAGATGGTTTTTATCTTTTAAAGTTTCAAAACGAAACTTCTGATAATCAAAAAATTATTCGTGATATAGATAGTAGTTTTATTCAGTTTCACTTTAATTTAAAGGGTAACTGTAAGTTTCTATTTAATAATGGTAACTACGAGCTTCCGCTTAATGAGGAAAGTTCACTATTGCTATATAATCCCCAGCAGGATCTTCCGCTCAATTTAGTAATAGAACCTAATTCCTGGTTAATTTCCCTGGTGATCTCTATTAAAAAATTTCACTCTCTTTTTTCCCAGGAGGCCGGATATATCACTTTTTTAAGCGCCGATAACAAGGATAAAAAATACTATAAGGACGCGCCTATTTCGCCTTCTATGGCAATAGTGCTTAACCAGGTAATGAATTTTAGTCTTACTCAAAGCATTAAAAATCTTTATTTAAAAGGTAAAGCTTATGAGTTACTAAGTTTGTATTTTAATAGAACAGAAGATCCAGATGTGGAGCAATGTCCATTTCTTAGCGATGAGGAAAACATTATTAAAATTAGAAAGGCTAAGGATATTGTGATTTCCCGAATGGCTGAGCCACCTTCGTTACAAGAATTATCTGATGAAATTGGATTAAGCCTCAAAAAATTAAAGGAAGGTTTTAAACAGATTTATGGCGATTCGGTGTATAGCTTTCTTTTTGACTATAAAATGGAATTTGCACGAAAACTTCTGGATAGCGGCGATTATAACGTAAACGAAGTGGGTTTAAAGGTGGGGTACAGCACATCCAGCCATTTTATTGCAGCTTTTAAAAAGAAATTTGGAACTACGCCAAAGAAATATATTATGTCTTTAAATCCAAACATTTAGTTTATGTCCAGATTAATATGGTCTTTGTTCTTTGGGGTGTTTTTTATTACGCAAAACATTGGTTTTGCCCAGGGAGTTACAGATCAATTGAAAAAAGATAAAAAGGAAGTATTGATCTTTTACAAAACAGAAGGTTATTGGCATAAATCAATTCCTGCAGGAAGATCTTTTATTTCAGGACTTGGCGAAGATCACGGTTTTAAAGTAACCGCCACTAAGGATGCAGGTGATTTTAATGAAAAGAATCTGGCGAAATTTGAACTCGTGATTTTTCTGAGCACGACAGGAAATGTGCTGGATGAAAAAGAGCAGGTTGCTTTTAAAACATATATAAAAAATGGTGGTAATTTCTTCGGAATTCACGCCGCAGCAGACACAGAATATGAATGGCCATGGTTTGGGGAATTAGTTGGTGGTTATTTTGCCGGACATCCGGAAATACAGGAAGCTGATATCCATGTAAATATGACGAAGCATCCATCTGTTTCGCATCTACCAAAGATTTGGACACGAACAGATGAATGGTACAATTATAAAAATATAAATCCTGAAATGCAGGTATTGCTTTACCTTGATGAGAATTCTTACGAAGGAGGAACAAATGGAGAAAAGCATCCAATAGCCTGGTTTAGGGAAACCGGCCACGGCGGAGTTTCGATTTATACAGGTTTGGGGCACACTATCGAATCCTATGTAGAGCCTAAGTTTCAGGAGCATATTTTACAATCTATATTATTTGCGCTCGGAAAAGAAAAATAGATGCTCTATGGTTGTATAAAAAACAGCAATAATTAATTAAAAATTTCCGCAGCAAATAAGCTTATTTTTGAATTGAAAAAGAAAAATTATGAGTAAAGGCGTACTATTGGTTAATTTGGGATCCCCGAAGAGCACCGACCCAAAAGATGTAAAAAAATACCTTGACGAATTCCTGATGGATGAGCGGGTTATAGATGTGCCTTATTGGGCGCGAACACTTCTGGTTAGAGGAATTGTATTAAATACCAGGCCTAAAAAATCGGCTGCAGCATACCAAAAGATCTGGTGGGATGAGGGGTCTCCACTCATTGTGTTGTCAGAACGTCTTCAAGAAAAAATGGATAAAAATACATCGGTGCCCATTGCTCTGGCAATGCGTTACGGAGAACCGAGTATAAAATCTGGGCTGCAGGAATTACACGATCAGGGAGTGGACGAGGTTTTACTTTTTCCGTTATATCCTCAGTTCGCCATGGCTACAACGGAAACTATTCTTGTTTTAGCTGAAGAACTTAGAAAAGAGCATTTCCCAAAAATGCAATTTACTACGGTGCCACCATTTTATAATCACGCCGACTATATTAGGGTTTTAGCTGAAAGCATTGCTGAAAAATTAAAAGGGAAAGATTTCCAACATCTATTGTTTTCTTATCACGGGGTACCAGAGCGGCATATTAGAAAAAGTGATGTAACAAAGTCACATTGCAAAATTGACGGAAGTTGCTGCCAAACGCCTTCTGCGGCACACCAGTTTTGTTACCGCCACCAGTGTTATGAAACTACCCGACTGGTTGCTGAATACCTGGAATTAAAAGAAAATACTTATAGTGTTTCCTTTCAATCTCGCTTAGGCTTTGATCCATGGTTACAGCCTTATACAGATCGAACCATAGAGCGTTTTGGAAAAGAAGGAATGAAAAAACTTGCTATTGTAACACCTGCCTTTGTTTCAGATTGTCTTGAAACCCTGGAAGAAATTGCGATGGAAGGCGAAGAGATATTCCACGAAGTAGGCGGCAAAGAATTTACAGTGGTTCCATGTTTAAACGATCGGGATGATTGGGTTAAGGTGCTTTCTCGTTGGGTAGATGAGTGGGCTCACCAAAAGCCGGTTGAAGCATAATGGCCTCGGCGAATTCTCAAAATCTCGGAGAAAAACCAATAGGTAAACTACTTGTCCAGCAAGCGGCACCGGCTTCCATAGGAATTTTGGTGATGTCGCTTAATATATTAATCGATACCATTTTTGTCGGGAACTGGATTGGCTCTACCGCTATCGCAGCAATAAATGTAGTACTGCCGGTTTCATTTTTTATTGCCGCACTGGGAATGGCTATTGGTATTGGCGGTTCTTCCATAATTAGTCGTGCACTTGGAGCTGATAGACGCCAAAAAGCCCTAAAAACTTTTGGAAACCAAATAAGTCTTACGCTGATACTTACCATTAGCCTGGTAATTATAGGACTTATTTTCGTGGACTCTCTTATTCCTGCTTTTGGAGGAAAGGGCGATATTTTTGAACCGGCTAAAGTCTATTATACAATTGTGCTTTATGGAGTGCCTTTTCTGGCGCTTTGTATGATGGGAAATACCGTGATTAGGGCAGAGGGAAAACCTAAATTCGCGATGATCGCCATGATAATCCCATCTGTAGGGAACTTACTTCTTGATTATATCTTTATTAATCAAATGGGTTGGGGCATGTGGGGTGCAGCCTGGGCTACTACCGCTTCTTATCTTTTTTGTTTTGCCTATGTTTTTTGGTTTTTCGTTTCTAAAAATTCTGAACTTAAAATTAGTCTACCAGATTTCGGCCTCGATAAACCTATTTTAAGTGAAATTGGATCGCTTGGTTTTGTCACTTTATCGCGACAAGCCGTAGTTAGTATTATTTACTTATTGATGAATAATATTTTATTTGATCTTGGCGGCGAAGACGCGGTTGCCATTTATGCAATTATAGGAAGAATGTTAATGTTTGCCCTTTTTCCCGTTTTAGGGGTTACACAAGGTTTTTTACCCATCGCCGGATTTAATTATGGTGCCTATAAATACCAGCGGGTTAAAGAAAGTATCAACACTGCTATTTTATATGCCTGTGGATTGGGCTTATTGGTTTTTGGTGGGATTATGTTTTTTGCTGAAGAAATAGTTGAAGTTTTTACTCAAAATCCAAAGATTATTGCCGAAACTCCAAACGCGATGCGCTGGGTATTTGCCGCGACACCTATAGTAGCTATTCAATTAATTGGAGCGGCTTATTACCAGGCGGTCGGAAAGGCAATTCCTGCTTTGTTGCTTACGCTTTCTAGACAGGGATTCTTTTTTATTCCTTTAATTCTTATTTTACCGAGTTATTACGGCGAAATTGGAGTTTGGATCTCTTTTCCCATTGCCGATTTACTTTCTATCCTGGTTACCGCATATTTTTTGAATAGAGAGATTAGGAGGAAACTGATACCCGAAACCACCCGATAATTTTTCCGAAGAAAAATCATAAATCGCTATCTTTGTTAGAAAGCTGGAAATACCATGGATACAAATGCTTTAAAAATAAAATTGATGCAAAAGATTATAGCTTGTAATGATCCTGATTTACTGAAGTTAATTGGGGAACTATTGCAAGAAATGAAGGCAAATGAACCTGGAGAAGATTACCAGTTAGAAAGCTATAAAAGCTTGCTTTCTAATCAACAACTGGAAGAATTAGAGCGTCGTTCTGAAGCTTATAAAACCGGAAAAGAAAAAGCAATCTCATGGGAAGACGCAAGGAAAGATATTGAAAGCAAATATGGGTTTTAGCCTTAAAATAGACACTTCGGCTTTTAATGATTTACAAAATGCGATTGAATGGTATGAAGCCAAACAACTGGGTTTAGGCAAACGTTTTCTAGTTGATTTTGAAAGTACCTTAAATAGAATTCAAAGGAATCCATATATTTTTAAATTAGAAAACAGTTATAGAAATGCGCTTCTTGATGTTTTTCCTTATTTAATAATTTATGAATTGAATAGTAACGAAATTATAATTCTCGGTGTTTTCAATACCCATCAAAATCCAACCAAAAAACCATAGTTTGTGACAGAATATTACCAATATATAAAAGCTTTACATCTTATTTTTGTGATTACCTGGTTCGCCGGGCTTTTTTATATTCCGCGTTTATTTATTTACCATATTGAAGCTACCCAAAAATCCGAACCTGAAAAGAGTATCCTGGCTACCCAACTAAAATTAATGACGAAGAGGCTTTGGTTTATCATTACCTGGCCTTCGGCTATTTTAGCGAGTTTGTTTGCTTTTTTATTACTGTATTTATCTCCGGGGTGGCTTTCGCAAGATTGGATGTTGGTAAAATTGGGTTTTGTGGTTTTGCTTTATATTTATCACATAAAGACTCATCTTATTTTTAAAGAATTACAGAGTGATATTGTAAAATGGACTTCAAACAAAATGCGCCTTTGGAATGAAGTATCTACATTAATTCTTTTTTCGGTTATATTTCTAGTAATCGTAAGAGATGCTTTGAATTGGATTTACGGTGTTCTGGGTATATTTCTACTAGGCGTTATGTTAATGTTAGGTGTTAAAATTTATAAGCGAATTAGAACTAAAAATCCCAATGCTTAATTGGTGTGATAATTGATTAATTTGGGCTAATTATTATTTATGAAGCTTTCAAAACTTTCTTTAAGTACCCGCATTTTTATCTCCATGATCCTTTTGGTGCTGGGGGCCTCAATACTAATAGTAGGTATTACTGTTTATCAATATAAGCAGGAAGCTGAAAATTATCACCGCGAACGCCTGGAAAGAAAAGAACAGGCAATTAGGGAAAATATTAAGTTCATCCTGGCCAGTACCACTTATCTTGTAAATACTGAGAACCTCGATAATATTCTTAGGGAGCGCAACAAAATTCACGAAGTGGCTCAGGTGCACGAGATGCAGATCAATATTTATGATCTGGAAGGAGAGCTTTTAATCAAATCAGATCAATCATTTTTTAGAGATACTACACACAATCAATTAGACGACCATATATTAAAGAGGCTGGAACGCTCAGAGAGTAAACGTTATATAGAAAAAGCCGAAATTAACGGCCAAAAGTTTCAGTCTTCCTATACCTATATCATGGACGGTAAATTTAAGCCACTTGCTATTCTTTATCTTCCATATGTGCAGGATGACACAGTGCTTAATCGGGATCTAAATAACTTCCTTTTAAGAATGGCAGAAGTCTATTTGTTTATGCTGGTTCTGGCTATAATTCTCTCTTACTTCCTCTCCAAGTATATCACCAAATCGCTTAAGATTATATCAGATAAAATTACTGAAACCCGGCTTGATAAACGCAACCAGAAGATTGATATTAAGGATGCTTCTGAGGAGATCTACACACTTGTGGCAGCTTATAATAGTATGATAGATGAGCTGGAAGAAAGCGCGGTTAAACTCGCTGCCAGTGAACGGGAACAGGCCTGGCGTGAAATGGCTAAACAGGTTGCTCACGAAATTAAAAATCCCCTAACCCCAATGCGTCTAAGTGTACAAAGTTTTGAACGCAATTTTGATAAAAACGATCCTGAGATTGAATCAAAAGTCGCCGAATACTCCACGACTCTTATCAATCAAATAGATACCATGAGCTCTATCGCGGCGGCCTTTTCAAATTTCGCAAAAATGCCAGCACAGCAAAATGAGATGCTGAATGTGCCAAAAATTGTAAAGTTGGCTCTGGATATTTTCAATGAAGATTACATTCAATTTAGCAGTGAAAAAGAAGAAATTCTAGCCAAATTTGACCGGACACAACTTATTCGAGTAATAACCAACCTTGTGAAAAACGCAATTCAGGCTATGGAAGGTCAGCAGAATCCGCGTATTTTAGTAAGTATTCACGAAGAAGAAAATAATGTTTGCGTGATTATTTCAGATAACGGAATAGGAATTTCCGAAGAAAATATAAAGAAGGTTTTTGAACCTAAATTCACAACCAAAAGCAGTGGAATGGGGCTTGGGCTGGCTATGGTAAAGAATATTGTGGAAACTTATAATGGAAGTATTACCTTTACTTCTAAGCTAGGGAAAGGCACAACTTTTAGAGTGCATTTTCCGAAGTAAATAAATAACGAACCAAAATTTTAATTATGGAATTCGAAAATATTTTAACCGAAAATAATGACGGAATTTTACAGATCATTATTAACCGTCCAAAGAAATTAAACGCACTAAACAGGAAGACCATACAAGAGCTTCATGATGCCTTTTCTGAAGCAAAAGACAATCAGGAAGTAAAAGTGGTGATCCTAACAGGAACCGGTGAAAAGGCTTTCGTTGCCGGCGCTGATATTAGTGAATTCTCTGATTTTTCTACTGAAGAAGGTCGTGACCTTGCAGCCGATGGACAAGCAAAATTATTTGATTTTGTAGCTAATTTTCCCAAACCGGTGATTGCAGCTATAAATGGTTTTGCGCTGGGGGGCGGACTTGAATTGGCAATGGCAGCTCATTTTAGAACAGCAAGCGATAACGCGAAAATGGGACTTCCGGAAACTTCTCTTGGTTTAATTCCCGGCTATGGCGGTACGCAGCGTCTTCCGCAACTTGTGGGAAAAGGGCGTGCAATGGAAATGATTATGACTGCTGGTATGATAGATGCCAACCAGGCGCTTCAGTACAATCTTGTGAATCACGTTTTTGAGCCGGAAGCATTAATAGAATCTACCGAGAAAATTGCTCAAAAGATCATGAAAAATTCCCTGGTGGCTATGAGTGCTGCGATAAGATCTGTTAATGCTAATTACGAAGAAGGAGTAAATGGCTTTGAAGTTGAAATTAGTGAATTTGGAAGTTCTTTTGGAACCGAAGATTTTGAAGAAGGAACATCTGCTTTTTTAAACAAACGTAAAGCCGATTTTCCAGGAAAATAATTTTTAGAGCTTTGACATTCAAAAAATATATTTTGAATGTTAAAGCTTATTTTTTATCCCACAGATAGGATATATTCCATAAATTTGTAATATGTCCAATAATGATGATTTTATTTACGGAAGAGGTGCACAATTAAATGTTTCAAATCGTTTTGATGCCCACAATCACGAGTTTAGAGATGATTTTCTAAATCATTGCGCTTCGGAAGGCGATGAGGTTCAAAACTCCAAAACCGTTTTTATTGATACTTTTCCTAAAAGTATTGTGAATAAAGTAACCAGCCCAGATGTGGGAATGGGCTTTTCTTTGAATCCTTACCAGGGCTGCGAACATGGCTGTATTTATTGCTATGCCAGGAATTCTCATGAATACTGGGGCTTTAGTGCCGGGCTTGATTTTGAACAGAAAATTCTTGTAAAAAGAAACGCAGTTCAATTGCTCGAAAAGAAGATAAGCGGCAAAAAATGGGACGCTGCTCCCATTGTTCTATCTGGTAATACCGATTGTTACCAGCCTATAGAGAAGAAGCTGAAAATTACCAGGCAATTACTTGAAACCTTTCTAAAATACAAACACCCGGTAGGTATTATCACCAAAAATGCCCTGGTGCAAAGGGATATGGATATTTTACGAGAGTTAGCAGCAGATAATTTAGTACATGTAAACCTCTCGGTAACTTCGCTTGAAGAAAAAACCCGTAGGATTTTGGAGCCCAGAACTGCAAGTATTAAAAAACGACTTGAAACAATAGAAAAGTTTTCTATGGCTAACATTCCTGTTAGTGTTATGATGGCGCCCATAATTCCAGCCATCAACTCCCACGAAATTATGCCATTGGTTAAAGAGGTTTCAGAAAGAGGTGCCCTGGGAGTAGGTTACACTATTGTTAGGTTAAACGGTTCCATTGGTGCAATTTTTACCGATTGGATTAAAAAAACAATGCCCGACAGAGCCGATAAGGTTTTGAATCAAATTGAAAGCGTGCACGGCGGGAGTCTCAATGATAGTCGATTTGGAACAAGAATGAAAGGGGAAGGCGAGTTTGCAGACCAGGTGAAGCAACAATTTAAAATAGCCCGCGCTAAATATTTAAAAGGCAAAGAAAGACCGCCGCTAACCTGTGATCTGCACGAAGAATTCAAAGATGGGCAAATGAAACTCTTTTGAGAGACTACTGGCTTCCTGAGCTCGTTTTCAGACTTTATGCCGAATTTTTTAGCGAATCTAAGTTGAAAAGAAATTACGTTCAATTTTGAACCCTTTTATCTTAAATTTTATGAGGAATTTATAAGCTCAAAGCTAAAATCATTAATATTTTAGAGACAAGAGAAAAACTGCTAACCCATTATTCACAACCGAACATTGAAAATATGCCAGAATTACCAGAAGTTGCCTACCAGAAAAAATATGCTGATGCTACTATCTTACATAAGAAGATCGTAAAAGTAGAAACCGGCGATAAAAAAATATATCAGTCTGCTAAAAAAGAATTTGAAGAAACGCTGGCAAAGAACCAAATTACGGGTAGTGAGCGCCTGGGGAAATATTTATTCCTGAATTTGGAAAAGAACGGAGGTTTGGTTATACATTTTGGAATGACCGGGAAACTAGAATATTATCAACATGACGAGATTCCAAAATATGCTCAACTTACCCTTACTTTTGAGGATAATTCCAGGGTTTCCTTTACCTGTCCGCGGAAATTTGGAAAGCTGTATTTAGCTGAAAGTCTGGCTGAATTTCAAAAAGATAATGATTTAGGAATTGATGCGCTCGCTCTTACAAAAGAACAGTTTTTAGAAATTTTAGATGGAAAAACCGGAACAATAAAAGGCTTGCTTATGAATCAAAAACTCATAGCAGGAATTGGAAATTTGTATGCTGATGAGGTGCTATTCCAGTCTAAAGTTCATCCAACAACCAAGGTTAATCAACTTTCTGATCAAGAAAAAACAGAAATTTTTAAAGAGATCGAAGAAGTTCTGGAGGTGGTAAAAGAAGCTCGAATAGAAGGGGATAAACTCCCGGAGAGCTATTTAACGACAGCAAGAAAAAAAGGTGCAGCCTGCCCAAGAAATAACGGTAAAATTGAACAAATTAAAGTTTCCGGGAGAACTACTTATTTTTGTCCCGTTTGCCAAAAGGAGAAATCATAGAATCTAAACTTTTCCGTTCCATTCGGCATAGAATTGTTCCAGGTATAACTCCATAAATTCGTGGCGTTTTTGAGCAATTTCTTTGCCTGTTTTGGTGTTCATTCGGTCTTTCAGTAAAAGCAACTTTTCATAAAAATGATTGATGGTTGGTGCAGTAGAAGCTTTATATTCTTCTTTGCTCATATTAAGATCTGGCTTAATTTCTGGATCGTAAAGCGCACGTTCTTTAAATCCGCCATAATTAAAAGTTCTTGCAATACCAATAGCTCCCAGGGCATCTAACCTGTCGGCATCCTGAACTATTTCCAATTCTATAGAATTAAAATTTTGCTGAATATTGCCGCCTTTAAAAGATACATTTTCTATTATTTTTATTACGTGATCTATAACTTCGGTTTCAACCTTTTGTTTTTGAAGAAAATTGGAAGCCACTTTTGGTCCTTTACTTTCATCTCCATTATGAAACTTTGAATCAGCAATATCGTGAAGCAAGGCGCCCAATTCCACGATAAAAAGGTCATCATCTTCGTTTTTTGCAATCAGTTTCGCATTATTCCAAACCCGCTGAATATGAAACCAGTCGTGACCGCCTTCAGCATTATTAAGGGTTTCTTTTACGAAGGCTTCGGTGTTTTTTAATATCTGGGGTTTATTCATATTTGAAATAAAAGAATATTTTTTGGAAGTGTCGCTTCGTCAAGCTGAATTTATTTCAGCTTCTAAGGTGTTATTACAATCTAAGATCTTATATCTCCGAATAAATCTCGGAGCAGGCTCTGAAATAAATTCAGGATGACTTTCTAATATACAGGTCGGTTATTTTTTATATTTACTTAATATCTGCAATAATAGTTCTTTCCACTTTGGCCGCTAAGCTTTCGGGAGAATCTGATCCTACAGGAATAGGCTCGTGAACTTTAAGCTTGATATGAACGCCGGGTTCCATAGGAAAATTACCGTGTTTAAAGAGTTTCCAGGAGTTATTTATCGTTATTGGAACAATTAGGGCATCCGGCATTTGGGTAAAAAGAAGTTGTATTCCACTTACTGCAAATTTCTTTGGGGCACCGGTGCGGCTTCGGGTTCCTTCAGGGAAAATTACAGCAGAGCGGTTTGTTTCGTTAAGGTATTCAGCAAACTTGCCCATTTTGATAAGCGATTCCCGTTTATTCTTACGATCTATTAGAACCGAACCTCCGTGGCGTAAATTAAAAGAAATACCCGGAATTCCCTTTCCTAATTCCTTTTTACTCACGAATTTAGGATGGTGTTTGCGCAAATACCAGATTATTGGAGGGATATCATACATTCCCTGGTGGTTAGATATGAAAATACAGGGCTTTTCTATTGGAATATCCTGGGGATTTTCAAAAGTAAATCGGGTTCCTAAAATATTCAGGCTACGCATTAAAAATAAATTAAAAATATCCACACTTTTTTTATGGGCCTGGTAACCATCAAGATTTAAGCACAACCATTGGATAGGATGAAAAACCAGTAGATTTAAAAAAAAGAAAAAGTAGAATAAAACCGTTAGGGGATATGAAAGTATTTTTTTCATCACATAGATTATATGGCTAAATTAAGTATTTAAGCCTTAAACCTGCAAATACTAAGCTGGGAAAGGGAAATAAAAAAATGGCTGGTTGAAAAGTCTAATTACGTCAAGCTGAATTTATTTCAGCTTCTAAGTTCATTTTAAACTAGATCCTGAAACAAGTTCAGGATGACGATTAAAAACATTTTTTCAACCAGCCATTTAGTAATTTATACTAGCTGTTGCTTCTTAGCAAAACTCGTTATAAGCTCCGGTAAGGTTTTCGGCAATCATTTCAGCCGGGCGGCCTTCAATGTGGTGACGCTCTAGCATATGTACTAATTCACCATCTTTAAAAAGTGCCATAGAAGGCGAAGATGGAGGGAAAGGTACCATTAAGCTACGAGCTTTATCTGTGGCTTCTTTGTCTACCCCTGCGAAAACAGTTACTAAATTATCTGGTTTTTTTGCATTCTGTAAAGAGATTCTGGCGCCTGGTCTTGCATTAGCGGCAGCACATCCACAAACCGAATTTACAACTACCAGGGTAGTTCCTTCTTTCTTCATTGCGTTCTCTACATCTTCTACACTGTGTAATTCTTCAAAACCAATGCTGGTAAGGTCTTCACGCATAGGTTTTACTAAATCTGCTGGATACATATATTTTGTTTTTTTGTATTAAACTTTAGTAAGTAACAAAGATACCAAATTAACTTCAGCTGCCCATATTCCAATTAATTATGTACGAATAGGTTAAATCGATGAACTGAAAATTGTTATTTACTCGATAATCGAGATTAAATGCTCCGAGGCTTGCCTCGAAATCAAATTGTATTTTCCAGTCATATTGCTTCGTGAGCTTGCTACGAAGTAGTTTATTTGAAATTTACAATTTTGGTCAGCAAATTCTCGACAAAGGCTTTTGGGCTTTTAAATCTCATTTAATGAGTAAAATAGTATCTTTGCCGCTTATTTAAAATTTTCTTCATGTTTAAATGGATTGCCGCCATAATTGGCTATATGTATTTCAGGTTTCCGGGAGCCATTTTAGGTTTTATAATTGGAACTCTTATCGATAACTGGACCAGAGGTAGCGGCGGAGCGTTTAAACAAATGTTTGGACAGCAGCAAGAGCAAAATGTATCTCCAGGCGATTTTGAACTTAATTTACTTTCCCTGTGCTCCCTTGTTATTAAAGCCGATGGGCAGGTTTCTCAATCTGAAATGGATTACGTAAGATCCTATTTTGTACAGGCATACGGGAAGGAGCGAGCCAATGCAACATTTAGAACTTTTAATGAACTAATTAAAAATCGTGAAATTTCAGCTTCAAGAATTTCACAATATTTAGCTTCCAGAACGAAATACCCTGCACGCTTGCAAATTATTCACTTTCTCTTTGGAATAGCGCAGGCCGATGGCCGCGTTAGTGAGGCTGAAGCCCGGGTTATCCAGGAAATTGCCGGTTATCTTAGAATTGGCCGAATGGACTTTGAGAGTCTAAAAGCCATGTTCTTCAAATCGGCCGATAATGCTTATAAGATCCTTGAGATTGAAAAATCTGCTACTGATGCTGAAGTTAAAAAAGCCTATAGAAATATGGTGAAAAAATACCATCCCGATAAATTAGGCCATATGGACGAAGCTTACAGAAAAGGCGCCCGTGAAAAATTCAACAAGGTGCAGGAAGCTTACGACAAAATTCAAAAAGAACGCGGGATATAGTTTATCCGCCGCATTGAGATCAATGCAAAAAGCACCTTGGCTTTACTCGATAATCGAGATTAAACACTCTAAGGCTTGCCGCGAAATCAAATTGTATCTTTCAATCATAATGCTTCTTGAGCTTGCTGCGAAGTAGTTTACCTTTTTGACAAAGTATTTAGTAATTCTGTGGAAGTGTAATATTCAAAAAGCCGTTTTTTCACAGCGAAATCCTTGTCTAAGATTATCGTTGCTGGTAACGAAAATAGTATTCCTTTTCGACTAGCCAATAAAAGCGGAAGTTGATGAACTCCATTTCGTTGTTTAAGTGCTTGTTTATTTACGAATTCTATATTATCAAAATGGATGGTATCGGTAGTTTCAACATCCATTTCTACAGCGTAATAACTTGAATTTATCTTATTTATCACCTCGGGATTAGTGAATATCTCACGCTCGATCTTTTTACAATAAGCGCACCACTCTGCATGAAAAAAAATGAAAACAGGTTTTGATTCTTCTTCCAACGCCTGCTCTAATTCAGACCAGCTTTTCCAGTTTATTTCAGCTTTTACCTGGGCATTAACCACAGGGTATACCAGCAGGAAAAATAATAATAAGTAGCCTTGTATTCGCATATTTTCAGTTAAAAATCTCCAATTTTCAATCCTACAAATACCGTTCTTGGTCGGTTTGGACCATAAATATAATCGGAGTCTCGAAGTGGGCCACGATCAAAATCATCCTGGTAGCTATCAAATATATTTTGAAAACCGCCACTAAGCTCTACGTGAAAATTCTCAATTGGATCAAAGTGGTAAGTTATTTTTGCAGTCATGTCAAGAAAATCTTCGGTATCAACCAAATCAATAAATCCGGTTTCACTAATAACCCGCGGAGCGATCATAGAGCCGGTATAACTACCGGTTATATCTAAATTAAAGTTGTCGTTAATACTCCAATTAGAATTTAGAAACCCATAAACATTAGGCGAACGAACAAATTCGTCTAAAATCACATCCTCTTCCCCGGGAGTATTCCCATCGGCTTCAAAAAGAATCTGGTCTTCTCTAAAAATAGAACGTTGTATGGTAGCACCAGCTTGAAAAAATAAGGATTCGCTGGGAGAAACCGTGAATTCCAGGTTAGTACCCGCAACATAAGCGCCAGAACCATTTCGGGATTCTTCTAAGATGGAACCGTTGGGTAGTGAAGTTCCGGTGCTAACTATGGTAAAGGGATTTTTAAGATCGGTGTAAAAACCTTCTATTAAAAAGTTTGTTTGTAGTTTGTTATAATCTTTAGTGAAGTTCAGGGATGCGGTATAGGCATTTGAAAATTCACTTTCCAGGTTCTCTGAAAGAATTACAAATCGCTGTTCTCCACCAACCGAAGAGATATGCAGGTCTTCGTTAAAAGCCTGAGGTGCACGAAAACCACGTGCATAACCACCTCTAAATTGCATATTTTCTGAGAAGTTATACAAAAGTGTTAAACGCGGGCTTAACACTGTTTCATTTATTTCTGAAGAACGTTCTATGTTTTGTATGGTGTAAAACCCATCTACCGCTACGTGATCTAAGCGTGCTCCAATTAATGCAGTAAAGTCTTTAATAGGTTTCCATTCATACTGACCATAAAGCCCTATACTATTTACCCGTTGATCAACTATACGATTATACCCACTGATCTCGTCTTTTGTTTCGTTTAGTTGGTATTCCACTCCTGTAGTAAAGACATCATTATTATTAAAGTTATGACTATATTTTGCTCCTGAAACTACAGCAAGGTCTGTAGTATTCCCAAATGCATTGTTGGCAGCAATAGAATCGGCTCTGGTACGGCCGCCACCTAAACCTCCGTAATAGCTATCCCTATTGGTATGTTGCACAGAAATATATGCCGAACCGTTATTCTTATGTGCGTCATCCCATAATTCGTAATCCAATCCTGTGAAAATTGTATTATGATCTAGTTCTTCGGTAATATCGGTAAATTGAGGTGCCAGATCTATACGATCTCCGCCCCGTCTATACTCTCTAATCCCGGTAAAATCTAAACCAATACGGCTATTGTTGTTCGGTCTCAAAAATGCTTTTGCGCCAAGTGAATTATTAGTAAGTTTTGTGATTTCACTAAACCCATCTTCGTTAGCATCATAGGCTCCACGATCACGAAATATTCCATATACAGTAACACCGCTGGTTAAATCTTCACTAACCACCGAGGCATTTAGGTTTACATTTCTATCGGCTGTTTGTCTATCAATTAGAGCAAGATTTGAGCTTACTTCCCAACTATCATTTATAGGCTCTTTGGTAATTACATTCACTGTTCCTGCAATTGCATTAGAACCAAAAAGTGCAGAACCACCGCTTCGTACCACTTCAACACGTTCAATGGTGCTAATAGGAATTTGTTCCAGACCATAAACTCCATTTAGTGCACTAAAAACAGGCCGGCTGTTTACCAATATTTGCGTGTATTCCCCGCCCAGTCCATTTAGTCGTACCTGCGTAAATCCACAGTTTTGACAATTTGTTTCTACCCGTACTCCAGATTGGTAATTAAGTCCGTCGGCGAGAGAAATAGACTGTGTGGCCTCAAATAATTTTGGACTAAGCACATTCACAATTACGGGTGCTTCTTTTTTACTAATTCTGTTACGAGTCGCGCTTACCACTATCTGGTCTAAGCCGAGGGCATCTTCAACTAAATTAAAGTTCACATTTTTTGTTGCTGAAGGTACAATGGTCTTCTCTTGAGATCTATAACCCTGGGCTTGTGCCACAAGGGTGATCTCATTCTCTGGAACCTTTAACTCATATTCGCCATTTCTATCGGCATCGGTGCCAATCTCTTTGCCTTTTATAAATATACTGGCAAATGCTACAGGATTGCCTTTGGAGGTTATTGTGCCTGAAATACTTACCTGGTGATCTTGCGCCAGGGCTATAGATGTAAAGAATAAAAAGTATAGCAGGTGTTTCATGGTTTATAATTAGGTAAACTAAATTTAGGCAAATGTATTAATTAAATTTAGATAAGTCTAAAAATAGGTTTTTAATTTTAAAAATGTATTTTTGGGAATTGCAAATTACCTCTGATTCAGCTCACGAGGTATGCACTTGGAATAATTTTAATTTCGAATAAAAATTCGGAATTTTTAAATCTCGATAATCGGGTAAATTAGAAGTATGTTTAGTTTTTCAGAAGAAAATTATCTAAAAGCGATTTTTCATTTAGAAAGAAAATACCAGGCAGGTGTGAGCACCAATGCATTGGCGGAAGAAATGGATACCAAGGCTTCCTCGGTTAGTGATATGATTAAGAAGTTATCAGAAAAAGAACTGGTAATCTATAAGAAATACCAGGGGGTTAAACTTAGTGAATTAGGGGATAAGACCGCTATACAAATAATTAGAAAACACCGATTGTGGGAATATTTTTTAGTTGAAAAGCTCAATTTTAATTGGGACGAGGTACACGATATAGCCGAACAGTTGGAACATATTAAATCTGAAAAACTTACTAAGGAATTAGATAAATTTCTGGGTTTTCCTAAACGAGATCCCCACGGAGATCCTATCCCGGATGCTGAAGGAAATTTTAGTGTAGCTAATAAAATGCTATTATCTGAACTAGGGAAAGCAGAAAGTGGTATTTGCGTTGGAGTAAAAGATTCTTCATCAGAATTTTTAAGGTTTTTAGACAAGAATAATATTTCACTTGGAAAAGAAATTAAAGTACAGGAAAAGGAAGCTTTTGATGGATCTATGTTAATCCTAATAGGAGAAAGAGAATTAAGAATTTCACAATTAATATCAAATAATCTATATATAAAAACTCAATAAATGGAAGATATAATCGCTTATTTTGAGCAATTAGACCCGGTAATGGCCGCTTTACTGGCTACTATATTTACATGGTTACTTACCGCTGCAGGAGCTTCGTTAGTTTTTCTATTTAAACAAATGAATAGAAAGTTATTTGATGGTATGCTCGGGTTTACCGGTGGCGTTATGGTGGCCGCAAGTTTTTGGAGTTTATTGGCGCCCGGGATAGAAATGAGTCCCGGCGAAGGTTTTGAAAAAACAGTGCCACCACTTATTGGGTTTGGTTTAGGTGCACTCTTTTTATTCGGACTTGATAAAGTATTACCACACCTGCACGTAAATTTTAAAATGAGTGAAAAAGAAGGAATTAAAACACCCTGGCATAAATCTGTTCTTCTTACCCTGGCAATTACTTTACATAATATTCCAGAGGGTCTGGCGGTAGGTGTACTTTTTGGTGCAGCCGGTGCGGGACTGGAAGGAGCAAGTATTGGTGGGGCCGTAGCTCTGGCAATAGGAATTGGATTGCAAAACTTTCCTGAAGGTTTTGCCGTTGCCATGCCGCTTCGGGGGCAGGGAATGAGCCGCTGGAAAAGTTTTAATTTTGGTCAACTTTCGGCTATTGTGGAACCTTTTGCTGCGGTGCTTGGTGCATGGGCAGTCATGACTTTCGATCCTATTTTGCCTTATGCACTTTCTTTTGCTGCCGGTGCGATGATCTTTGTAGTAGTGGAAGAGGTTGTTCCAGAATCTCAAAAAGGAAATTTCACAGATATTGCCACTATGGGCTTTATTTTAGGCTTTATGGTGATGATGACCCTGGATGTTGGTTTAGGTTAAAAAGCGTTTGCAACATTAAAGTTTAGGTAGAGTCTTTAGTAAAAAAGACCTATGCAATTAAGCCCAAGCATTATTAAATTGAACCATAATAATAGAATTTCTATTCTTTTAAAACCAGTTTTGCTGGTGATCGGTCTTTTTCTCTTTGCTCTATCGGCATCAGCGCAGGAGGAGACGGAAATTGTAACATATTTTGCAGAAACTCAAGTGGGTGAATCTTTTAATTTTAATGAAAGAACAATCCGATTTAAAGAAGTGGTAGTAGATTCAAGATGCCCTAGCGATGTAACATGTGTGAGAGCCGGTGAGGCAAAGATTCTGGTAGAAATATTTAAAGATGAAAGATCTCTTGGAAAAGAAGTCATTACCCTTGGGGCAAATATGAATTCTTTTAAAACCAGCCTGGCAAAATTTTTTGAGGAAGATCTTAATATTGAAGTCCTGTCACTTTCCCCATATCCAAAAACTTCCAAAAAGATAAAAGCTTCAGATTACCGGCTTAAAGTACAAGTAACTAAGAGAATGGAAAATTAAATTAATCGCAGCCGCACCCAGAAACTCCGCAGGCTTTGGTCTTTTCAGATTTCTTTTTTAGAAATGCAGGTTTCCAGATAAATTTCGTCAGGATGTATCCCAATGCGATAGCGAAGGTTATAAAAACGAGAATTTCCTGTATTAATTCCATAGTATTTAAGTCGTTTTATAAAATTTATCTTACACTTATTTTAATAATTGAAAAGCCGCTAATGCTACAAAGTAGGCGAATAAGGTCATCACCACTAATTGTAAAACGGGCCATTTCCAGGTATTGGTTTCTTTCTTAACAATAGCCAAAGTACTCATACACTGCATGGCAAAAGCATAGAAAAGTAACAAGCTAACCCCACTGGCAAAAGTAAATAACGGTCCTCCTAAAATTGGATTGATCTCTGCGGCCATTCGGTTTTTGATGGTTTCCTCTTCATCACTGCCCACACTATAAATTGTGGCTAAAGTTCCTACAAAAACTTCGCGGGCGGCAAAAGAACTTATTATAGCAATACCAATCTTCCAATCATAACCCAATGGAGCTACAACCGGTTCAATACCTCTTCCCATAATACCTATATATGAATTTCTAAGTTTAAAGGAAGCGATTTTTTCTTCTAGCTCTTTTTCTGAAATTTCGCTGCTCTGGGAATATTCTGAAGTTACAATTTCTTCAGCCTGATTAAATTTTTCTCCCGGGCCGTAACTAGCCAGAACCCATAAAATAATTGAAATTGCAAGGATTATTTTTCCAGCCCCAAATACAAAGGATTTGGTTTTTTCAACCACATTGATGGCAATGTTTTTCCCCATTGGCATCTTGTAGTTAGGCATTTCAATAACAAAATGGCTTCGGTTTTTGATTTTTAAAATTCCGTTTAAGATCCAGGCAGAGCCAATGGCTACACCAAATCCTAAAAGATAAAGCAGCATCAAAGTTAATCCCTGGAGGTTAAAACCCCAAACGGCACGGTCTGGAATCACCAGGGCGATAATAATTAAGTAAACGGGTAAACGCGCCGAACAGGTGGTAAATGGGACTACCAAAATTGTGATTAAACGTTCTTTCCAGCTTTCAATGTTCCTGGTAGCCATCACGGCAGGAATAGCACAGGCAGTTCCTGAAACCAATGGAACAACACTTTTTCCACTAAGCCCGAATTTTCGCATAATCCTATCCATTAAAAACACAACCCGACTCATATAGCCGGTTTCCTCCAGAATAGAAATAAAGAAAAACAGGAAAGCGATTTGGGGAATAAAAATAACAATCCCACCAAGTCCCGGAATAATGCCTTCAGCAATGAGATTGGTGAAAGCTCCGGCCGGAAGATTATTTTTTGTCCATTCGCTTAAAAATGCAAATGTTTCATCTATGAGGTCCATGGGATAGCTGGACCAACTATATATTGCCTGGAAAATCAATAAAAGAATGCCGAAAAATATCGCATAACCCCAAACTTTATGGGTGAGAATACGATCTAAACGTGAACGCAGGTCTTTGGCAGAACTGGCATCAACCTTCATCGTTTCCTTTAAAACGCCATTGATAAACTGGTATCTTAAGATGGTTTCTTTATGCTGAAGTCTCTTTAGCTCGGTATGGGATTTTGTGTCAAAATAATTGGAGTCAGTAATCTCTTTCCTGTTGATATTCCCAAAATTTACATCTTGAGTAATTACAAGCCAAAGCTTATAAAGTGATTGGTTTGGGAAAGCTTTTCTTAGGCGATCAAAATATTCAGGAGCAATTACGGATGCATTCACACAAGGTTCGTCTGAGATATGGCGATAATTGATTATCGCTTCTTTCAGTTCATCAATTCCTGTATTTTTTCGTGCACTTACAAGTACAACTTTAGTGCTTAATCGTTCTTCAAGTAGGTCTACATCCAGAGAAATTCCTTTACGCTCCATCCTGTCGGCCATATTAATTACCAGGATGGTAGGGATGCCAAGGTCTTTAATTTGGGTAAATAAGAGTAAATTTCGTTTTAGATTCTCTACATCGCTAACCACAACTGCAACATCGGGATAATCTTTATCGCTTTTATTTAGCAATAATTCTATTACCACATTTTCATCTAAAGAAGAAGCGTTAAGGCTATAAGTCCCCGGAAGATCTAGAATATGAGCTTTAAGGCCGCGCGGGAGTTTGCAAATTCCTTCTTTTTTTTCAACTGTTATGCCGGGATAATTACCCACTTTTTGATTAAGACCGGTGAGCTGATTAAACACAGAGGTCTTTCCGGTGTTGGGATTTCCTATTAATGCAACATTTATTTGTTTAGCCATTTTAGCTTATAAGGTCAATTTCTATAAGTAAAGCGATCTCTCTTCTAATGGCCAGGTGGCTGCCATTAATATTTAAATACATAGGGTCTCTAAATGGAGCCATTTGTAACATTTCTACTTCATTGCCCGGCAAACAACCCATTTCGAGTAATTTTAGCGGAATATTTTCTTCTGAAAATTCTTTGATAATCCCGCGTTCACCACGTTTTAAGTCGGCCAGAGTACGTTTCACTTTTATTTAGATTGATTTTAAACAAGGCAAAAGTAAGGTAAAATTTCAGCAGTAAAAAATTTCAGTAGAAAAACTCCCTTTTAGCGATATTCACGTTTTAAAACCTTTATATCGTGCATTAAATTTTCTATGGCTTCGGCATCGGTACCGTCATAAAATCCTCGAATTCGTTTTTCTTTATCTACCAGCACAAAATTCTCGGTATGAATCATATCGTAAGGTCCGCCATCGCCATTACTTTTTGAAGCGAGGTAAGATTTTCTAGCCAGATCATAAATATGTTTCTTATCGCCTGTAACAAGATTCCATTTTTCATCTATTACCCCTTTTTCTTCAGCATAAGCTTTAAGAACCGGTACAGAGTCGGTTTTAGGGAAAACAGTATGGGAAAGTAATAAGACTTCTGGATCCTCCTCAATTTCGTCCTGAATTTCCAACATATGATCGGTCATTACGGGGCAAATGGTAAGGCAGGTAGTAAAAAAGAAATCGGCTACGTAAATTTTATCATTATAATAATCCTGGGTAATAGTATCGCCGTTTTGATTTATGAGCTCAAAGTCTTTTACTGTATGGTACTTTCTAACGTAACGCACCGTAGAATCTACCAGCTCGGCATTTACCATATCTGGTTGGTAAACGGGTAGTCTTTCTTCCGGCTTTAAAAGCGAATAAATACTATAGATTATAATTACTGAAAGTATAAATAAAACAATGGCAAATTTCTTAAGCCAGTTAAAGAGATTACGCATATTATAAAATTTACTCGATAATCGAGATTAAATGCTCTGAGGCTTACCTCGCAAATAAAATTATGTTCCTTATCAATATCTCTCGAGTTTGCTTCGAGGTGATTTTCTCAATAGATGAGCTTTTAAATTTTCCGAAATTTCCCAGGCAGTGTTGAAAAATCGACTTTTTCAATTGATCCCTGCAAGCTTATCCAAGGGAAATTTATTGCAAAATTAAGTCCTAGCAATCAATTAGTCGCAGTTTAAAACTTAAAATTTCAGCTAGCAAAAACAGGAAGGCTTTTAACTTTTGTAGGAGACTAGAAAAGGTTACTTTTGTGCGATTTAAAATTTGAAGCATTACGCATGGATCCATTTATAGTTAAAGCCGTACAATTACTGTTAAGCTTGTCTTTACTTATAGTTTTACACGAGTTGGGGCATTTTATTCCCGCCAAATTGTTCAAAACCAGGGTAGAAAAGTTTTTCCTCTTCTTTGATGTGAAATTCGCTCTTTTTAAGAAAAAGATTGGTGGAACCGTGTATGGTATTGGTTGGCTGCCTTTGGGAGGATATGTAAAAATATCTGGGATGATTGATGAAAGTATGGATAAAGAGCAAATGGAAAAGCCGCCTGAACCCTGGGAGTTTAGAAGTAAGCCGGCCTGGCAACGTCTTATTATTATGCTTGGTGGTGTTACGGTAAATCTGGTGCTTGGTTTTCTTATTTATATGATGATCATGTTCGTTTGGGGTAAAAACTATGTAGGTCCAGACGAAATGCCAGAAGGATTTGCAGTTGCCGAAGAATTTAAACAATATGGTTTTAAAGACGGAGATCGGGTTCTACAGATTAACGGTGAAGACCTTCAAAATAGTGATGAGGTAAACCGCTATTTGTTTATGCGTGATGTAAATAGTATCACCGTGTTACACCAAAATGGGCAAGAAGAAGTAATTGAAGTTCCTGAAAATATTGGAGAACAAATGTGGGAACAAGGAGTAATGTTACCATTTGTTCCTATTCAAAACCCGGTAATTGATAGTGTGGCACCTGGTAAAGTAGCCAGTATCGCCGGGCTTCAAAAGGGAGATAGTATAATATCGCTTAATGAGCAAGAAATTGGTTATTGGCACGAAGCAAGAGCTTTGATTCAACAAAGCGAAAATAAGGAGTTGGAATTGGTGTTTAAACGTGATAATGAAATAAAAAGCGTTATGGTATCGCCAGATGAAGAAGGAATGCTTGGCTTCGCTGTAAAACGGAATTATGAAATAAAAAACCAGGAATATAGTTTTGTTGAAAGTATAAAGCAAGGCTTTGATTACGGTTACTGGACGCTACACGATTATGTAGCTCAATTTAAATACGTATTTACACAAAAAGGAGCTACGCAGTTAGGCGGATTTGGAGCCATAGGCGATATGTTCCCTGATACATGGAACTGGAAAGGGTTTTGGCATACTACCGCTCTTATTTCTATTATCCTGGCGTTTATGAACATTCTACCTATCCCGGCTTTGGACGGTGGGCATGTAATGTTTCTGCTTTATGAAATGATAACCGGAAGAAAACCTAACGATAAATTTATGGAAGTTGCTCAAATGGTAGGTTTCTTTATCTTAATTGCTTTGGTACTTTATGCCAATGGTAACGATGTATATCGCTGGTTATTTGAGTAATAGAATTCCATTAGAAAAAAACCTGAAAAAAATTCAATTTTTGTTTTGCGGTGATTTAAAATTTGGTTTATATTTGCAACCGCAAAAGAGCAAAACACTCCTCCTTAGCTCAGTTGGTTAGAGCATCTGACTGTTAATCAGAGGGTCCTTGGTTCGAGCCCAAGAGGGGGAGCAAAGCAGAAGAAACCAGTCTTTAAAAAGGCTGGTTTTTTTCGTTTATAACCTCTCCTCGATAATCGAGATTAAATGCTTGGAGTTTTACCTCATAATCAAATTGTATTTTCCAATCATAATGGTTCATGAGCTTGCTCCGAAGTAGTTTACTGCTTATTTAATCGGTTAAACAAAACCTCTTGGGTATTTGTTAACATTTAAGTACTTTTACCCATACCCTACCTTAATTATTTTACACCCTAAATAAATGTTTGAACAAACCTTTAAGAACATAGATGATATCCTGTATAAAGATGCAGGAGCCGATAGCGAATTAGGTTACATAGGCC